>JANYBJ010000138.1 GCA_025360845.1 bacterium | reverse complement strand
TGGCCGTTGAGCACGAAGGCCAGGCCCAAGCAGTTCATTTCTCTTTTTGGCGGGCGGCCGCTCCTGTCGCTGGCGGTTGAGCGGCTGCAAGGACTGATTCCGGCTGAACGCATTTTCATCATCACCGCCGACAGGCTGGTGGAGGACACGGCCGCTGCGGCTTGGAACGTGCCGCGCGCGAACATCATCGGCGAACCGTGCAAACGCGACACCGCACCGGCGATCGCCGTGGCGTGCGGCCTGGTGCGGCAGCGCGACCCCGAGGGCGTCGTTTGCATTCTTACGGCGGACCAGCTCATGAGCGATCTCGAGACCTTTCGGCTGACTCTGGCCGATTCCATCAAGGTGGCCGCTCGCGCCGAGGTGATCGTCACGATGGGCATCCGGCCCGACTATGCGGCCACGGGCTTCGGGTATATCGAGGCCGGCGACGCGCTGGAGACCCGCACCGTCACCCTTTTCAGCAAGGCCCTGCGCTTTGTGGAGAAGCCCGACGCCTACACGGCGGCGCGGTATGTGGAGAGCGGAAAGTATTACTGGAACTCGGGCATGTTCATCTGGCAGACCGCGACCATGCGCAAAGCGCTGGGGGTGCTCGCGCCCGAGTTGGCACAGCTCTGCGACGGCGTGGCCGAGACCGGTTCGCCGGAAGAACTCGCCGCGCTCATGCGCCGTGTGTATCCGTCTCTGAGGGCGATTTCGATCGACTACGCCGTGATGGAGCACGCCACGAACATGGTCGTGGCGCTCGGTTCGTTCGGCTGGGACGATGTGGGTTCCTGGCCTTCCGTGGCCGGACACTTCGCGGCCGATCTCGAGGGCAACGTGGTGATCGGCTCGTGTGAGCAGATAGAGTCGAAAAACAACATCGTCGTTTCCGAGAACCGGCTCACCGCCCTGATCGGCGTGAGCGGACTCGTGGTGGTCCAGTCGGAGAACGCCACGCTGATCTGCCCCAAAGAGCGTGCGGAAGAGGTGAAAAAGCTGCTGCGCCGCATCGCCGAAAGACCGGACGGCGAGAAGTATATCTAGGGTCGCATATGCCCCTTAAAACCGATATTCTTTCCCGACGCTTCAAGCTGACGGTCGCCTATGACGGCACGGCCTACGCGGGCTGGCAGGTCCAGCCTCACCATGTCAGCGTGCAACAGGTGATCGAGGAGACGCTGCAGGGGATCGTTGGGCACACGGTGAAACTCCATGGCAGCGGGCGCACCGATCAGGGCGTCCACGCGCGCGGTCAAGTGGCGCATGTGGATCTGAGCTGCCGCCTGAGTGCGGCGTCGGTCTGCCGGGCATTGAACGGGCGCCTGCCGCCGGACATCCGCATTCTGAAGGCCGTCCTCGCGCGTCCCGACTTCCACGCGCGGCGCTCGGCGAAGGGCAAGGAGTACCGCTATTTCGTCTGGAATGACGCGATGGTCCTGCCCGACAAGCGGCTCTACACGGCGCATGCGTATCGGCCGCTCGATGCGGCGGCCATGCGTGCGGCAGCCGCGTTCTTTGTGGGGCGTCACGATTTCGCCTCGTTCACCGCCAACCCCCAGCGCGAGGTGGCGACCACCGTGCGCACGATCTACGCCTTCACGGTCAGCAAGAAAGGCAAAGAGATCGTGCTCCGCGTGAGCGGCGAGGGGTTCCTCTACAAACAGGTGCGCAGCATGGCGGGGTTCCTGCTGCGCGTGGGCGAAGGGGCCGAGCAACCCGAGGCCGTGAAAGAGCTGTTGATGTCCTGCGCTCCGCGCAAGGCCCGCGTGCCCTCCGCACCCGCACAGGGGCTGTTCCTGTGGCGCGTCTGGTACGGCAAAAGGAAGAGGGCTGGCCTTGAGAGTCAAGAGAGGGTGCTGCGCCCTTGACGGGTTTTCGGGCGAATGATAGGATGATCGCGTAGTTGGAGTTAAGTGATTTTGCACGGACTTGTTTAGAACGTGAAAGGGAGACGGCGATGAATCTTGGACGCAGGGGCTTTTTGCAGAGTGCCGCACTCGTGGGGGCAGGGGCGACGGTGGCGGCAGGCACAACCGGTTTTACGAGTCTGAACAAAGCGCTGTTGGGAAGCTCGGCGACGGCGGTGGGTCTGCGGTGCAAACCGCTGGAGAAGATCCGGGTCGGCGTGATCGGTCTCGGCGCGCGCGGGCCGGGCGCGGTGCAGACGTATGCGAATCTGCCGGGCGTCGAGGTGACCGCGCTTTCGGACCTCTTTCAGGACCGCGCAGAGGGGCAGCAGAAGTGGCTGAAGGAGAAGGGCAAGCCGGACGCCGCGCTGTACGCCGGTTCGGAGAACGCTTGGAAAAAGCTCTGCGAGTCGGACAAGGTCGATCTGGTGCATGTGACCACGCCTTGGCTCTTGCACACGCCGATGGCCCTCTACGCCATGAAGTGCGGCAAGCATGTGGCGATCGAGGTGCCGGCGGCGGTGACCGTAGACCAGTGCTGGGCGCTGGTCGAAGCCAGCGAAAAGACGCGGAGCCACTGCATGATGCTGGAGAACTGCTGCTACGGCGAGAGCGAGATGTTCGCGCTCTCGCTCTGCCGCAAAGGCGTGCTGGGCGAGTTGGTGCATGGCGAAGGCGCGTACCTGCATGATTTGGCCTCCTACAAATTCAGCAAGACGGGTTACCAGGGCATGTGGCGGCTCAACTTCAGCAAGGAGCATACGGGCAACCCGTATCCCATGCATGGCATGGGCCCGATCTGCCAGTACATGGACATCAACCGCGGCGATAACTTCGAATACCTCACGTCCATCAGCTCGAACCAGTTCGGCCTCACCCAGTACGCGGTCGACACCTTCGGCAAGAACAGCCCGGAGGCCAAGGAAACGTACAAGCTGGGGGACATGAACACCACCGTCATCAAGACCCGCCGCGGACGGACGATCATGGTTCAGCACAACACCACCAACCCGCGGCCCTACAGCCGCATCAACACCATCACCGGCACGAAGGGCACCCTGACGGACTATCCGCTGCGCGTGGCGCTCGCGCCCGCGGCGCACGAGTGGATGAACGACAAGGATTTGAACGAGCTCAAGGCCAAGTACGTGCATCCGCTTTGGGACAAGAACGGCGAAGCGGCGAAGAAGGCCGGCGGTCACGGCGGCATGGACTATCTGCTGCTGCTGCGCCTCTGCCACTGCCTGCACAACGGCCTGCCGTTGGACATCAGTGTCTACGACACCGCGCTGTGGAGCAGCGTGGTGGAGCTGTCCGAGCGCTCGGTGCTGAAGCGCGGCGCCTCGGTCGACGTGCCGGACTTCACGCGCGGCGCTTGGAAGACGACCGAGCCGCTCGGCCTTGTCGATGTCGGGTAACGCGAGAAAAGCGGTGCCGCCCTTCGGTTGTCACCGCACTCCAAAGGGGACGTTGCGGCGTGCGGTTTGGAGTGCGGCGGCAAGCGGTATCCCGCGCGACGCCGCTTTGTGTTGGCGCGGAAGAAAAGCGGTGCCGACCTTCGGTTGTACACCGCACTCCAGAAGAAGAGAAAGGGACGCTATGCCGCAACCCGGAAACTGGCATCACGCGCCGGCGCACCGTCTTGAGGCGCGAGGTGCCTATATGGTGACGTGCGGCACCTTGCACAAAGTGCCGGTGCTGACCACGCCCGAACGGCTGAGCGAGTTCCAGTCGCTGTTGTTCGAGCAGTCGGAGAAGTTCAGGTGGCGCTTGCAGGCGTGGGCGGTCATGAGCAACCACTACCATTGGGTCGGCGTGTCGCCGGAAGAGGAGCCGGACGCGCGGTCGCTGAAAACGTTGGTGGCGCAGATGCATGAGGTTTCTGCGAAGCGGCTCAACCAAGCGGACGGCCTCGGCGGGCGCAGGGTCTGGTGCAACTACTGGGATTCGCACATCACGTTCGAAACCTCGTATTTGGCGCGGCTGAAATATGTACATGATAACCCGGCGCATCACGGCGTAGTGCCCAGTGCCGCGAACTACCTGTGGTGCTCGCGCGCGTGGCTGGAGCGTACGGCGAACCGCGCATTTGTGAAGCAATTGGATGGCTTCAAAACCGACTCTCTGAAGGTGCCGGACGACTACTGAGTTTGGAGTGCGGCGGCAAGCGGTATTCCGCGCGACGCCGCTTTGCAGCGGCCAAGAAAAGCGGTGCCGCCCTTCGGTTGTCACCGCACTCCAAAAAATAGGGGATATGTCATGTTTTGGAAAGTAGTCTTGTTGGGGCTGATTGCAGGATCGTGCTTTGCGGCGGAGCCCGTGACGTTGGTCGATTTCACAAAAGACGGGCATGGGTGGCAGGGGAACGCGTTCACGCGCGATGCGCGGCAGGACGGGGGCTTCTCGGTTGAGCTGACCGGCGAGGACCCTTGGCTGGAAGGACCTTTTGTCGCCGTCCCCGGTTTCGGCGAGGCGCAGAAGCTGGCCCTGACGCTGGAGATCAAGGGCTCTGCGGCGGGCTCGTTTCAGCTTTATTATGCCCCAGAGGGCAAATGGTTTTCCGAAGGGGCCGCGGTGGTTCTGAGCCGCTCGCCATCCTCGGACACCACGTATCAGGGCGTCATCCCGCTGACCGCCGGCCGGCTGCATTTCCGCATCGACCCTCCGGGCTGCGCGGGCCGCGTCACGCTGCGTGCGCTGCGCGCGGTTCCGCTCACCGCGCGCGCGGCGCCCGCCTTCGAAAAACCCTTGGCCGTGGCGTTGCCGGAAAACGCGCTGCGCGTGGAGGCGGGGACGGTGCGGGTCATTCACGACCCGAAGCGCTGGAACGCCTTCGCCTGTTTCATCGACGGACAGAAGATGGCCGAATCCAACCCCGGCGAGGCTTTGGCGTATGTGGAGGGAAAGAAGGTCGTGCCGGTTCCGCTGGCGGCGGCGGAGGTGACCTCGGAACGGATGCCCGACGGTTATGTGGTCCGGGCGAAAGCGCGCGATGCGGGCGGCGCGGTGTGGCAGGCCACACGCCGCTTCATGGCCGATAAAGGGACGGTCCGCGTCGAAACCTCGTTGGAAGTCGATGCGCCGCGCGAGGTGATCCACCTGCCGTGGCTGACGCTTTTCGCGGGAGTGGGTTCGTTCGGCGAAGCGAAGAGCCAGGCGCTGCTGCCTGGAGTGGAGTACCTCGACAATGAGCCGTCGAGCAGCGAAAAGGAGATCCGCGGCGCTGGCGCCAACCGTCGCATCGTGGACGGCTATAAGGTCTGCTATCCGATGATGGCCTTGGCGGCTGGCGGACATTGGTTATCATTGACGTGGCAGCCGGGCGGGGTGCCCGTTTCACCGGTGTTCGACTCGCCTGACCGCGTGTTCAATTCCGGCGGGCATCTGCTGGGCGTGTGGTCGCCGGCGGTGGGCGAAGCGCGGTTCGAGAGCGAGTTCGCGGTCTACGGCGGCGTGCGCTTGGAGGCGGGCAAGAAATACACGTGTACCGCGACGGTGAGCGGCGGCAAGGGCGATGCGGTGACCGAGGCGGTAAAGCAGTACGTGTTGCGTTCTAGGCTGCCGCCGCTGCCGCGCTATGCGAACGGATTCGACGATGCGGTGCGGCTGCTGGCGGCGGGCTGGCTCGACTCGGCCGCGCGTCAGGGAAACCTGTGGCGGCACGCGGTGTGGGGCTCCGCGTTTCCGCCCGCGCAGGCGGAAGATGCGCCCGCCTATATGTTGTGGCTGGCTGCGCACACCGCAGACGCGGCGCTGAAGAAACGCCTGAGCGAGACGGCGCAGACGGTCATCGCGACTTTCCCGGCGGGTTGCCCGGGCATCAACGGGATATCCCATGTCCAGCGTCCGACCGGCGCGCTGCTGTACGGGGATCTGGACTTGGGGGTGTTGCGCGCCGGTCCCCACGCGGCACAGCTCGCGGCGCTGCTGGCCGACGGGGTGTCGCGGTACAAGGCGGACAAGGTCGACTATGCCACGACGCTGGGGAGCGACCAGTGTAACGGGTTCACCTCGCTGACGGCGGAGCCGATGCTGGCGGATGCGTGCCTGACCGGCGACGAGGCGGCGATCGCGGCGGCGCTGGCGGCGCTGGACAAGATGACCGCGAACTACGCGGGGCAGGTGCCACGCGGGGCGCAGCCGTGGGAGATGCCGCTGCACACGCCGGACATCGTGGCCTCGGCGCGGCTGGTGCGCAGTTATGTGCTGGGGTATCTGCTGAGCGGGAAGCCCGCTTATCTGGAGCAGGCGCGCTACTGGGCGTGGACCGTGGTGACCATGCTCTACCTCGCGCCGCCGACGGAAGGGGCTGTCGGGTTGTATGCGACGATCGGGGTCATCGGCGCGACCAACTGGCAGGCGCCCAACTGGGTCGGCCAGCCGGTGCAGTGGTGCGGCCTGGTCTACCGCTCCGCTCTGGAGGATCTGGCCCGCGTGGACGAGGCGCAGCGGGGCACATGGCAGACCTTGGCGCGGGGCATCACGATCACCGGCTTGCAGATGTGCTTCCCGGTTGGCGACCCGCAGCAGCGCGGCGGGCTGTTGCCCGACTATTTCCTGCTTAAAGCGCAGGTCAGCGACGGCCCGGCGATCAACCCCGGCACGGTGCAGGCGAATCTGGCCGAGGCCTACGGCAAGACGCCGATGTACACGCTGACGAGGCTCTCCAACGGTTCGCTGGCGCATGTGCCGGGCGAGGTGCGGCAGGAGCAGGGCGCGGAAGGCTCAATCAAGCTGACCGTCACGGCTTGGCCCGAGAGCGAGTACCGCATGCTGCTCACGCGCGTGGGCAAGGTGCCCGCAAAGGTGCTTTGGAACGGAGCGGCCATAACGCCCCGCTATCTCGCCGCGGCCCGTGCCGTGATCGTGTCTCTAAAAGGCAGCGGAACGTTAGAAGTGACGCCGTGAGGCAGCGCAACAACGAAAGAGGCTGGAAAATGAGCACATACAACGCTCCGTGGTGTCGGGCGCTGAAGATCGTTTCGGCGGTGGCGACGGTGATCCTGCTGGGGGTGATGGCGCTGCCGGTTCCGGGAGCTTGTTGGGTCCGTTTGTTCCCGCTGGCGGTTCTGGCGGGGGCGCTGCCGTTCGTCGTCCGCGGCTATGAGATCCGGGAGGACACGCTGCTGATCCGGCGTCTGTTCTGGGACACGCGGATCGGTTTGGCGGGACTGAGATCGGCGCGCTTTGACCCGTCCGCCATGCGCGGGAGCCTCCGCACCTGCGGCAACGGCGGGCTCTTCTCCATCACAGGATGGTACTGGAACAAACAACTGGGGGCCTACCGCGCCTATGCCACGGATATGGCGCGGGTGGTCGTGCTCACGTTCGACAAACGCCGGATCGTGGTGACGCCGGAGGATCCGGAAGCGTTCGTTCAAGAGCTTTCCGCAGGGCTTCCTCGCTAACTGGCGATTTTGGTTGAAATGCGGCACAGAGTGGTTTATTGTAGCCACATCATAAGCTGTTGTTTTGGGATGCGGTTCAACGGGTTGGGCTCATCCCCAAAAAAGTCAAAGGAGAAAGTGCCATGGCGAGGAAAGTAACGCTTTTTACGGGACAATGGGCGGATCTGCCCTTCACGAAGATCTGCGAGACGGCGAAGGGGTTCGGCTACGAAGGTCTGGAGCTCTGCTGCTGGGGCGACCACATCGAGTTGGACAAGGCTTCGAAGAGCAAGGCGTACTGCGACGATAAGCGTGCGATTCTCGAGGCGAACGGACTCGGCTGCTGGGCGATCTCCAACCATCTCTCGGGCCAATTGGTTTGCGACATCATCGACGAGCGCCATTACGCGTTCGCGCCCGCTTCGACCAAGGGCGATCCGAAGGCCACCAAGAAGTGGGCGATCGAGATGCAGAAGAAGGCCGCCAAGGCGGCGGTGAACCTCGGCATCAAAGTGGTGAACGGCTTCACCGGCTCCCCGATCTGGCACCTGATCTACTCGTTCCCGCCCTGCACGCCCGGACAGATCGCGAACGGCTACAAAGAGTTCGCCAAGACGTGGAAGCCGATCCTCGACTTCTACGCCGACAACGGCATCAAGTTCGCGCTCGAAGTGCATCCGACCGAGATCGCGTTCGACATCGCTTCGGCCCAGCGTGCCATCGAGGCGCTGGACGGCCACCCGGCGTTCGGCTTCAACTTCGATCCGTCGCACCTCGGCTATCAGGGCGTGGACTACGTGAAGTTCATCCGCACGTTCCATGACCGCATCTTCCACGTCCACATGAAGGACGCGTGGTGGGGCCATGGCGACGGCACGGTGGGCGTGTTTGGCGGCCACACCGAGTTCGCCGACCCGCGCCGGTACTGGGACTTCCGTTCGCTGGGCCATGGCGACATCAACTTCGAGGAGATCATCGTCGCCCTCAACGATATCAAGTACACGGGGCCGCTCTCGGTCGAGTGGGAAGACTCCCGCATGGACCGCTGCCACGGTGCGCAGGAGGCCTGCGACTTTGTGAAGAGCGTGGACTTCGCCCCGAGCGCGATCGCGTTCGACGGCCAGTTCGACCGCTAGTCGTTAAGAGGCATACTCACGAAAGCCGGACGCGGGGTAATCCCGTGTCCGGCTTTTTGTATATTGGCTGCTCAATTCCTACTTGTGCAGCGCCCGAAATTTGTAAAACAAACCTTTGACTATATTAGGCCCTGTCGGCATAATGAATACAGTCATCGTTATAGCTTCGGGAATTTTTTATTGCTGCGATTAAGTCCGCCGCGCAACTGTGCCGTGAATGATCGAGGGGGTAACTCTGGTAGGGACGGTTCCCCGAACCGTCCGCCGGTCATTGCCTCGCGGACGCCTCGGGGGGGCGTCCCTACCGTTGAAGTTATAGGTAAGCCCGCCGCGCGGCTGCGCCGCGAATGATCGAGGGTATAACTGTGACAAAATGTCCAAGTTGTGGACGATGGCAAAAAGGGAATACGCGTTAATGAAAACTTATATCGTTGCATTCCTGTCAGTTGCCATAGCCGCATATGTGGTCGCCGCCGAACCGGTTATGATCGCCAACGTCCCGCTGTCTTGGCCAGTATCAGTGGCAGCCCAATCATCCCAAGCATTCGTCCTGAACGACGCAGGGATGACCATCTATGACCTCGCCAACCCGGCAGTTCCTGTGGTCTTGGGAACCTCCTCGATCAGCGGTACCAGTCCCGGGGCTGTCGAGGTGAACGGCAACCGGGCGTTTCTCGCCTGTTACGACGGCTGGCACGGTACGAAGTGGCAGGGTGTCCAGTGTTTGGATATCACGGATCGGAGTCGCCCTCAACTGCTTTCCACGATTCCCGGGTCGGAGTCTGATGATCCCCGCGTTCTACAGATCGGAAACAATCTTGTCGCTTTCGGACAAAACGGGCCTTACTTTCTATACGACATCACGGAAGTGACGCACCCCGTGATCGCCAACCCGGCGGTTAGCGGTTCGCATTATCTAAACGGCGATCTGTGTGTGACGCAAGATGGCACGAACACCCTGTCGTTGTTCAGGTTCGAGGGCGGCACTTTTTCCCTGATTGACAGGCTGGATCTGCATGCCTATTTCGCCGTTTACAGTAGTCTGTGGGTATGTCAAAAGGAGAGCAGTTTGTATATTGAAGGGTCAGAAGATGTCTATGATGGGCAATATAGTAGTTCATGCGAGAAGTTGATAGTCGTCGAATTTGACGATGCCGGACTTCACGTGAAGTCGAGCCACTTGATGACTGCCGGAGGGGTGCCGTACGGCAATAAAATGAGGGTCACCAACGGTTGGGTCTATTATGTGAGCTACAACGATGGTTTATCCTGTTTTGCGCTAACCGGTTCGCGCATGACGCCGGACATTCACGTCATCATCCCGGCGGGCGACTACTTGCACCTGGGCATAGTCAACGACTTTGAAATTATTGGTGACATGCTCTTGGTCGCGTGCAGCGACTCCTTTCGTGTTTACCGTCTGCCCCCTGTTTTCAACCAACCCTTGGATGCGACGGTCAACGCTCCTGATCCGGCGAATTTCAGCGTTGATGACAGCCCGATGGCCGGTACGACTTACCGGTGGCAGCGTTTGCCATACACAGGCAGTGGCTGGGTCGATGTGGCACCGAGCAGTGGGTATACGGGAGTGGACACCGTCACACTTACCGTGACCTCCACGACGGGTGCAATGAACGGTGACCAGTTTCGCTGTGTGGTGATTAACGCGGCGGGTGTCAGCACAAGCAGCCCCGCTGTCCTCACGATCAGTGGCCCTTCAGTGCCGCCAGCGATCACCCGACAGCCGGCCAGTCGCACAGCCCAGACAGATTATACTGCCAGTTTCTCCGTAACGGCGAGCGGATCAGCCCCATTGGCCTACCAGTGGCGCAAGAACGGGACAAGTCTGGCAGACGAGGGGAATATCTTTGGGGTATTCACGACAAACCTGACGATTACTAACGTCCAACCTAGCGACATGGGCAACTATTCAGTCGTTGTGACTAACGCCTTTGGTAGTACGACGAGTATAGTAGCGGATTTGACAGTGGTTTCACCCTACACTTATGTGATCAATAACGGAACGATTATCATCACCGGATATAGCGGTCCAGGGAACAACGTGACCATCCCGTCCACGATCATTGGCTTGCCGGTGGTTGATATAGGTGACTATGCGTTCTATTACTGTAGCCTTTTGACCGATGTGACGATCCCAGACAGTGTCACCCGAATCGGGAATAACGCCTTCGGTGGCTGCCCCCGCCTTAATTGCGTTAAGATAGGCAACCGCGTCACCAGCATTGGGAACAATGCATTTTCCAGTTGTACGAGTCTGACTAGTGTTACGCTCGGTAATAGCGTCACCAGCATCGGAAATTATGCGTTCAGCAACTGTTCCAGTCTGACCAGCGTTATTATTCCCGAAAGTGTCGCCAGCATCGCCGACTCTGTGTTTTCTGGCTGTTCCAGGCTGGCTAGCGTCAGTATCCCCCAAAGTGTCACTACCATTGGGGAATGGGTGTTCAGCGCGTGTATGAGTCTGACTTCAATTGATGTAGCCGTGTCCAATTCCGTCTTTTGCAGTAATGACGGAGTCTTGTTTAATAAGGGACAGACCACTCTCATCCTTTGTCCGCAGGGTAAAGCCAATACCTATACGATACCAGACAGCGTCACCGACATCAGTTACTATGCGTTCAGCGGTTGCGCCAGTCTGACCAATGTTATTATTGGTACCAATATCACCAGTATCGCGGACTATACGTTTACTCACTGTACCAATCTCGTCAGTGTTACGATTGGCAACAGTGTCACGAATATTGGAACTGAGGCGTTTAGTCACTGCGACAGCCTGAATGGAGTCTATTTTCAAGGCAATGCTCCCGGTTGTGGGGGGTGGGCGTTCGCATGGGACATGAAAGCGACCGCTTATTATTTGCCGGGAACCACGGGTTGGGGTACAACATTTGGCGGTCTACCGACTGAGGTGTTATATTTTTACCCCATAACACCAGCCATTTCAACTCATCCGAACGACCAGATTGTGCAGCCCGGTGATGCCGCGACTTTCGCCGTGCGTGCTTCGGGAGGTTTTCTAAGTTACCAATGGAAGTTTAATGGTACGAATATCGTTGATGCCGGAACGGTTTCAGGCGCGAAGACGTCCAAGTTGACCCTCGTCAACGTGCTGACGAACCAGGCGGGCAACTATAGCGTCGTGGTCACCAATGCTGCTGGCAGAGTCACCAGCAGCGTGGCGATTATGGTCGTAGGGTTTGTGCCGGTGCCATACACTTTTACGGCAAGTAATGGTGTGATCACTATCACCGGATACACCGGCTCTGGCGGCACGGTGACTATCCCGGCCATGATCGCTGGACTGCCGGTCCGCCTTATCGCCGACTCTGTGTTCTCTGGCTGTTCCAGTCTGACCAGCGTAACGATTCCCGACAGTGTCATCACTATCGGGGACTGGGCGTTTTATGACTGTACCAGTCTGGTAAGCGTCCTGATAGGGGATCGAGTCACCCGTATTGGGGACGGGGCCTTCTGTTATTGTCCCAACCTGACCGGCATCTATTTTTATGGAAACGTACCCGACCTTGGTGTGGACGTGTTCGAAAATGACGACAATGCGTTCGTTTATTACCTGCCTGGAACCTCGGGTTGGGACGTGATGTTTGGCGGTCTCCCGACGACACCTTGGAAGCTTCCGCGAATCACAAAACGCTCTCCTGTGGCCGATCCGGCGGCGGTAGGCGAAGGCACATCTACTGCCTTTAGCCTGACGGCGGACGACAACGCCGATACGGTCGCAGCGACGCGCGGAATGTCCAACATTACTTGGTATGTGGACGGTGTCCTAAAACAGGAGACTCGGGTCGGTGCGCCGAATGCCATCACGAGCGCGTTCACGCTTAAGACGGACACGAACACGGTGCGAGGCGTGGCCTTCCTGGATTTGCAGGTCAAGGCCGTCGCTTTGGACAAACAAGGCGGTACGGCCGAGACCAACTGGACGGTGCGGGTCAACAATATGCCGGCTGCTCAGACAATCACCTTCCCGGCGTTGCCGGTAAAGGTGTTTGGCGATCCGGATTTCGCGGCTGGCGCGCGGGCGTCATCGGGTTTGTCCATTGTTTACTCGAACTCCAATCCTGCCGTGGTGCAGGTTGTCGGCGGAATGATTCATATTGTTGGCGCGGGCACGGCGGTCATCACGGCAAGTCAGCCTGGCAACTTCGACTTCAAGGCCGCCACGCCGGTGAAGCAGACGCTGACGGTCAAGGCGCTCCTGACAGCGAATGTGCCCGGCGGGGGCGGGACCGTGACCGGCACAGGTTTGTACCTGCCGGGCACCAAAGTCGCGCTCACCGCGAAGCCTGCGACGGGCAACACCTTCCTGCGCTGGGAGGACGGCTCGCAAACGGCGGCACGAAGTCTCGTGATGCCGAACGCCAACCTGACGGTTTCGGCCTGGTTCGGGGTCACGACCAACGTGCCTAAACCGGTGATTGCGAAGCCGGGGCCGCAGCGGGCGATGGCGGGCGTCCCCTTCAGCCTGGCGTTGGACATCACGTCTGACAGCCTGCCTGCGGTGACGCTGGCCGGTCTGCCTTCGGGTCTTGCTTATAGTGCGGCAACCAAGGCGATCGCCGGCGTGCCGACGGCGTCCGTCACCAACAGGACGGTGACGGTCACGGCGAAAAATGTGAATAAGACACAAGCAACGGAGACGTTCACGATGACCGTCGATCCGCTGCCCGCGTGGGCGCAGGGCAACTTCAACGGCTGGTTCGGCGGCGCGGTTGGCGAAGGGCCGATTTCGGGGGACGTGACCGCGCAGGGCAAGGTTTCGGGCAAGCTTTCGTCCTTGGGGACGAACTACACCTTCAGCGCGGCATCGTACGCGCGGCGCGACGGGGACGGCGCGTTCTGGGTGACGGCGACGGCGGGCGTGGCGAAGGTTTCGCTGCCGCTGACGCTCGCGGTGCGCAACCCGGCGGGGGTTGTGCCGCCGAACCTGTCGGTCGCGGACGGGTGGTTCGCCGCCGCGGCAGACGGCGACCCGGATGCGACGATGTGGCGCAACGTCTGGAAGGACGCGGGCATGACGGCCGTGGCCACAAACTACACCGGCTACTACACGGCGACGCTGCCGGGCGGCAGCGAGTATGGCAGCGGGTACCTGCTGTGTACGGTCGACAAGCTCGGCGGTGTGAAGACAGCGGGCAAGCTGGCGGACGGCACGGCGGTGTCGCTGAGCGGGGTGTTGATCCTCGACGAAGCCGGCCGCGTGTTCGCTGTTCTGTACACGGCCCCGGCCGCGTACAAGGGCGGCGGCCTGTTCGGCGTGGCCGAGTTCGTCAAGACGGGCGTTGGCGCGAAGGTTGTCGTACGGCTTCTGGACGGCGAGCCCTTCGTCTGGGAGAACCTCAACCCGGCGGCGACGCAGGTCTACGGAGCGGGCTTCAACCGGGACATCGGATTGTCCGGCGGCTGGTACGACACGCTAGGAAACCTGTACGCCTACTACAGCGACAGGGTGATGACGGTTGGAACGGAGGGTACGCCGGTGCCCGAGATTTTGGTCGGCACCAACCGGTATGATTCGGTCTGCTGGGACCCGGACGGGATCGCGCTGACGGTTGTGACCAACAAACTCGGCGTGATGACGGGGCTCTCGGCCCCGAACGCGGGCGTGCCGGTGAAGGTCGGCGCCGCATATGATTACGTGAATCCGACCAACGCGGTTGGTTTGACTGTTGGCCTGACCCGGGCCACGGGCGTGTTCAAGGGATCGTTCAAGGCATGGTTCGACAATGCCACGACGCACACGCCGAAGAGCGTCGCATACGAGGGCGTGCTGACTCCTGAGCGCGAGGACATGGATGACGGCATAGCGGGACGGGGCTTCTTCCTGTGGGCCGACAAATCCCAGTATCTCAACCCGCAGAACAAAACTGTCCCGTATGGTTTCAGTTGGTCCTACGACCTGAAGATACTCTTGCCTGCCCCGGCACCGTAAGGCAAAAATCAACGATCTCCCTTCGCAAAATACAATCCCACACCAAGGAAGTACCCCATGTCAACCTTCGCCAAATCCTTCATGGATGAAGTCTGCCGCCTGAACCGCAAGGGCGCCAAAGCCGGAGTCCGTACGCTCCATAAACAGTTTGGCGGGGCGATTACCCTGGTTGCCGCCGCGCTGTTGGTATTCACGACAGGCTGCATATCCCCCATCGCGAGAACGACACGCCTAACCGCCACGCCGTTCGCACCCGTGACCAAGGAAGTAACGGTCTACCCCAAAGGCGAAGCCGGCCCCGCAAATTACGAAGTAATCGGGGTTGTCACGGCGATACAGATCATGCGACCTGGTGATCGCGAAACGATCATGAAGCAATTGCAGGGCGACGCTGCGGCGATGGGCGCCGATTCCTTGGTCGGATATTTCACGGATTCGGACGGCGCGGGCGGGATCTGGACAACCGCCTTGGCTGCTCGCACCATACCCGTTGGTCAGAAGCCAACCCCCAGGAGTGTGGCTGGCGTCGTCGCGATCCCGCATCCCATTATGCCCAAGGAGGTCGCCACCGAGAAGCGAGCCGAAACACTTGAGGACATTGCCTTCAAACTTGCGCAATACCAGTTGATATTAAAGGGCTACTACCCGATTCTGATTGATGAGCCGACCCCTGAGCCCTTCGAAGGCACCTTTCAACGTATGGACGTCAATGGTTTGAACAAGTATGGGGGACCCGATGCTGACCTAATCCTGGGCACACGGTTCCTCAAGAACCAAGGCTTCAACCTTGCGCTCGTCAGTTATCAGGATATATCCTTAGAAATGACCCTCTATTCAAAACCGCAGAAGAAGGCCACCTGGCACAAGACCAGTGTTGGCTGGATTATGGGCGGACTCGTCCAGAGTTTGGGGCCCTTTGCGGAAAAAGCACGGGGGATGCTCGATCCCCTCATGACAGAGGCCTTTAAGGAACTCCCCGTCCTCGCAAAATAGGTTGTCACCCTCGCAACGGGAAAGTTTATGAAAAAAAGAATCGTTTCGTTAGGCTTGGCGTTGTCCGGGTGTTTCATGGCCGGATGCGCGGCGTTTCAAACGTCAACCACTCAGGAGTTGCCCGTGGTCCCTGAGGCGACATCCGCGCCAGATAAAGCCCTCATCACGGTAGAAGGAAGCGAATCGTTTGGCGGCATGGTCAAATTGTATGCTGTCAAAATCTTCGATAACAAAACCTTCGTGGGAAAAGTTGGTCCGCATGGCAAATTAGTCTGGCTGCGTTCCACGGGACCGATGGTCATTAGTCTGGGAGCTGCCTGTAATGGCATCGATTCGTGCATTGGCCGACGGATCACCGTTAAGGCCGGCGAAAAGTATCACTTCAAGGTCCAATGCAATTCCGACCTGGGCTACTCCCTTGAAGGACCCGGCTCAGCGGCCAAATACGCCCTGCCAACCCTTCGTTCAGTTCAGTAACGCAATAGCAACCCCAACTCCTTAGCCCCTTCAAATGTCTACTCTCGCCAAGTCCTTCAAAGATGAAGCGTGACACGTGACACGGTCGGCATTTTTCACTGAATTCATTTGCTGGGCATGGCAAAACCGGTTCATGTTTATTACCGGTTTGTTGCTTAACCGGAAAATTCCGCGTATGGATAAAATTCTCTATGATCGGTTGAAGGAGCTGATTAGCGATTTCCACCTTTCTGTTTACGGTGGGGATCTTTGACGCCTCGCTCGCACGTTCCAACACGAACCTCAAGATAATACACTGTGTGGACCATGCGTTGGTGCAATCGCTCGCCTCTGGCGTGTTGGTCAATTCGGGGCACCTTCTGGAGAGCCTTGTCTTTATGTCTTTACGCCGGGCGCATTCCGCTGGTTTTTATTACAAAACGCATTCGGGACGGAAAGTTGATTTTGTGATCCTGGCGAAAGGCGGTCGCACGCGCTTGGTGCAGGTTTCTGAAACGTTGGCAAGGCCGGAAACAAGGAAACGCGAATGTCTGGCGCTGGCAGAGGCCATGCAGGAGTCGGGGTGTTCGGCGGCAACCTCCGCAATATGGTATAAGAGGGCCAGTCATTAAGAAGGGGGATGAGATCATGGGAAGATGGACGAGGATGGCGGTTTGCTTACTGGGGGCGGCGGTTCTTACAGCGGGGGAGTCGTTGTCGGTCGAGTGGGAAGACTCCCGCATGGACCGCTGCTACGGCGCGCAGGAGGCCTGCGACTTCGTGAAGAGCGTGGACTTTGCCCCGAGCGCGATCGCGCTTAACGGCCAGTTCGACCGCTAGGTCGGTGTGTCTTGATGATCGAACAACAGGAGGCGCGAAGCGAGCTGCGCCTCCTGTTGTTTTCTATGCGCCATGTTCCCTTTTGTGGCTTGAGTTCGATCAGGCTGTGTCCTATGATGATGGCCTCAAAGGAACTGTATACGTGGCGCGAAAATAAAAGATCATTGATCTTTTCCGGACAAACGGAGAGATTCTCGTCTGTTATGTGCGGAGTCTTGAAATCATCGGAGAGGCATCGAAGCAAGTGTCTGATGTTTTCAAGGCGGAACATCCCGAGATCGAGTGGCGTGCGATGGCAAGGATGCGCGACAAACGGATTCACCATTATTTCGGTGTTGACTATCCGCTAGTGTGGAATACGGTGACAAGCGATCTTCCGGGTCTACGAACAACATTGGCTTCGATTGTTGGCCGATGAAATGGTTCTCACCTCAGAAATGCGTTGACTGGCAGGCAGTAAATCTGTTCGATGACTAAGAAATCAATCATTCTTGCGGGAGTGGGAGTACTGCTTTCATCTTTCGCCTTTTCGGCAACTCGTCCCGGCATGGGCTTCGCCCCTTTGAACCCCGAGTTCGTCGAGTATACGAACCGACTTCACACGCCGGCGGGGACGCTTGCCGTTGAAAACGGGGACCATGCCACCGGCTACATTCCCTCTCCCGTTGACATGAGCCACTTGCGGCACATGCCTGAAAATCTCCGACAACTTTCATCAGCCACCGACTTGCCCGCGCAATATGACCTTCGGTCGATACTCGGCAAACTTCCTCCAGTCCGAGACCAAAGGCCGTTCAATACATGTTGGACATTCGCTTTCTGTGCTTCGGCGGAGTCCTGCCTGCGCCCCGGAATGATTACCGACTTTTCAGAGTGGCACATGGCGCATTCCAGCGGATTTGACCGGGGATGGAATAACCTCGGTAATTTTTTTATGGCGCTTGCATATTGCACGGCGTGGAAAGGGCTAGTGAACGAATCCGCCTGCCCCTATAATTATCAATACCCTGAGACAGGACCAAATCTCGATTTATCGTCTATTGCTGCTTCGTGGCATGTTCGTGAAGTAAACCTTTTGCCTTCCACCACATCAGATAACCCCGACGTCAAGCAGGAGATCATGAGACATGGCGCTGTAAGTGTTGACGTTAACTACTATGCTGAAGGTTTGCAGAACTACACTTACAATGGCCATGTGACAACGACCTTATCGACTCCAAGCGCCATAGTGAATCATGGCGTTGCGATCGTCGGATGGGATGACGCATTCCCTTCTTCTGCTTTCATCAACCGTCCGGCAACGAATGGCGCATGGATTGTCCGAAACAGTGGGAGCGAAAATTTAAACGATGCTGGTTATTTTTACCTCAGTTATTTCGACCCCAGTTTAAAAATCCGTGGTTGTGTCTCCGATGTTCGCGCTGTGGAAGACGACTTTGACGTGCTTTGGTCGTACTCGCCTTTCGGATTATGCCCTCCTCTCGGAAGTTACACAAACTGGATATGGGGAGCCAATATCTTTACGTCCTACATAGAGCATAATCTTAGCGGAGTCGGGTTCTACCTGATGGAACAAGGATCAAGATATGAGGTGAGGGTGTACACCGGATGTGCAGAAGGCAATCCCACATCAGGGACATGTCAGTATGGTCCACAGGGCGCAAAGGGTCCCTCTTTGACCGGAACACGCACATACGCTGGATATTATACTGTTGAGTTGCCATCTGCGGTTATGGTTCCTGCCGGGCAAAAGTTTTCTATTGTAATACTGTTTACCACACCGGAATATACTTACCCTCTTGCGGTTGAGTACGCTGTATCTGGTTATTCCTCAAATGCTACGGCTGCACCGGGACAGAGTTATTGGTCAGACGATGGTGTTCAGTGGATGGATATGACAAGTTTTGAAGCCACCGCGAATGTCTGCATCGACGCCTTTTCGACATTCCCCACCCTGCAGCCGCCAACAAACGTCTCGGCATCGGACGACACCTATACGGACCGGGTCCGCGTGTCTTGGAAAGAAACCGTTAAAGCGGAGAGTTATTCAGTTTACAGAATAAACTCAAGCGGCTCTTTCTCGAATGCCGTCCGGTTAGGCACTGTTCTGGACAGCCCCTATGACGATATGAGTGCCATGGAGGGTGTGACCTATAGCTATTGGGTCACCGCAGCCAGAGGCGCGGAAGAGGGGCAGCCCGGCACACCCGACACCGGACGCCGAGAGTATGCCGGATTCAACTCCCTTGTCACGGCACTGGACACCGCCGGTCTGACGTGGACCACCGGCGGGAACGCGAACTGGTACGGCCAGACGGCGACCTACTATTTCGGAGGGCGGGCTGCCCGAAGCGGCACCATTGGCAACAGTCAGACGACCTGGCTGCAAACGACCGTGACGGGGCCTGGGGTGTTCTCCTGGTATTGGAAGGTCTCATCGGAACTCGGCATCTGGACAGCGCTCTACGACTACGATTATCTGCGGTTTTACTATGACGGCGTCGAGCAGACGAAGATCGCCGGTGAAAAGAATTGGGCCTGGAAAGGGTACAGTATTCCTGCGGGTGCCCACACACTGAAATGGGCCTATACGAAAGATGCAAGCACGGCAAGCGGCAGCGACTGCGGCTGGGTGGACAAGGTTGTCTGGGAACCGGAGGTTAAGCTTGCCGATCTGGTTCTGAAGGGTGTGTATGTCGACTCGTCGCTATGGACGGCAGGCGAAGAGATCACCGTCGCGGTTACAGAAGAGAATCAGGGAGCGGGGTCGGCTCGGGCACATCGGGCGCAACTCTACCTTTCGACAGACGCTGCAATCACCTCCGATGATCTGCCGCTCGGCTCTCCCATCAGTTACAAAAAGGTGAATGCCTCCAACACCGTGTCCAGGCAAGTGTCATTTCTCGCTCCGGACAGGCCGCGGGGTTCATATTACCTTGGCTCCCGCCTCGATATTGACGGTCTCGTCGGCGAGACGAGCAAGGCCAACAACATCGGCATACGCGGCGAAAACATCACATATGACCCCGTTGTGACACTCCCGAGTGACAGGGGTTCGCTCTCGCCGACAGACGCCAAGCTCTTTACGGACTGGATTGTCGAACATGCAGGTTGGACGACCGACTACGCCTCCGTGCCAATGGCCGACTTTTCGTGGGGCTATCTGCTGAATGAAAGACCTGCGGGCGGCGCGACAGGGCAGACGACCTTCAAGATCAGCCGGTTCACGGTCAGCGCTGCGGAGATAGTGGTTGGGGTGGACTTGTCCATCGCCTCAATCCCCAAACAAGGAGCCATCAACGGGTGCATGGTCATCGATGGCCGCCAGTCGCTGGCGGCGGATTGGAGCGTGGTTTCTTACCGGCCATTATCAGATGGCAAAATCTCTTTCGCTGATGGAAGGGTGACGCTGACGTTTGCCCGACCAGAAGGCTACTCGTTTTTCCGGGCGCGCATTCAGAAAGACGAGCCTTCCGGCGGCGTATCATCGCGACTTCAACTCCGGTAGTGCGGTCCCCTGTAGAGGTTTGTAACAGACTTCGTCGCGTATTAAATGTAAAGCGCGGTCAGGTCCGCGCAGTCAAAATAATCAGCGTCCATCGTCAAGCTGTTTTCCCCGGTTTTTGTTTTCGCATCGGCCATCCGCAATATGGTATAAGAGGGCCAGTCATTAAGAAGGGGGGATGAGATCATGGGAAGCTGGACGAGGATGGCGGTTTGTCTGGTGGGGACAATGGTTCTTACAGCGGGGGAGGCGATGGCGGTCACAGTCTATGTTGCGCCGGGCGGCAGCGATGCGGTCGAGGGCACAAGCAAGCGGCCGCTGGCGACGTTCGAGGGCGCTCGCAACCGCGTGCGGCAGATGCGCAGGGAGGGTGCGCTGCGCGAGGCGGTCACCGTGGAGTTTGCGGACGGCGAGTACGCTCTGACAAAGCCTTTCGTGCTTGTGCCGGACGACTCGGGGAGCGCTGAGGCCCCGGTGACCTATGCGGCGGCCAAGGGCGCGAAGCCGGTCTTCTTCGGCGGGAAGCGCCTGCCGCCTTTCGAGGCCGGCGCGGACGGCGTGTGGCGCACGCGGGTGGACCCCGCGTTCCGCTTCGAACAGCTCTACGTCAACGGGCAGCGCGCGATCCGCGCGCGCACTCCGAACGCATTTTATCACTACATGCAGGCTCCCGCGCCGTACGGGATCGACCCGCTGACCGGCCAGTCGGCGGACCTCAAGCATCGCGCCTTCATCGCGGACAAGCGGGACATCGCGCCGCTGGCGGGCAAGAGCCGCGAGCAGCTGGCCGAGGTGGTGCTGACGGTTTACCATTCGTGGGAGGTGAGCCTGGCGCATCTGCAGGCGGTTGACCCGGACACCGGCCGCGTGGTGGCGACGGGCAGCAGCCCGTGGCCGCTGTTCAGTTGGGGCCCCTATCTGCCGCGCTATCAGATCGAGAATTTCAAAGAGGCGCTGGACGCGCCGGGCGAATGGTTCCTCGACAAGGACGGCACGCTGAGCTATCTGCCGCTGCCGGGCGAGAGGCCCAAGAAAACCGAGGCGGTCGCGCCGGTGACGGCCGCGTTCCTGCAGGTCAAGGGCGACGCCTTGAAAGGCCAGTGGGTGTCAAATCTCACCTTCAGCGGGTTGACCTTCCTCTACGCGAAATACGAGTTGCCTGCGAACGGACAGGGCGACGGCCAGGCCGCGGTGACGCAGCCTGCGGTGATCGAGCTGGACGGCGCGCGGCAGGTGGCGTTCCTCGATTGTACGGTGGCGCACACCGGCACGCACGGCATCTGGTTCCGCAAGGGAGCCCGCGAGAGCGTGGTCGAGCGCTGCCACATCTATGACATCGGCGGCGGCGCGGTGCGCATCGGCGATTCCGGCTGGAGCAAGGAGGAGCTGCCCGACAAGCTGACGGGGAAGATCGTGATCGACAACAACATCCTGCAGGAGGGCGGGCGCGTGTTCCACGGGGCGACCGGCGTGTGGATCGGCCACGCGAGCGACGTGCAGGTGACGCACAACGACATCGGGGACTTCTTCTACACGGGCATCTCGATGGGGTGGACGTGGGGCTACAGCGAGACCGTGACGCACCGCAACACGCTGGCTTTCAACCATATTCACCACATCGGCTGGGGCGTGCTGAGCGACATGGGCGGCATCTACACGCTGGGGCGCTCGGACGGTTCGGCGATCACGAACAACCACATCCACGACGTGTACTCGTACGATTACGGCGGGCGCGGCGGCTGGGGGCTGTACACCGACGAAGGCAGCGCGAAGATGGTCTATGAGAACAATCTGGTGCATCACACCAAGACCGGCAACATCCATCAGCACTACGGCCAGGAGAACGTGTTCCGCAACAACATCCTGGGCTTCAGCATGGACGGCCAGCTCCAGCGCTCGCGCATCGAGGAGCACACGGCGTTTTTCTTCACGAACAACATCGTCTACTGGGACAACGCCTCCGCGGCGTTTTGGCGCGGGTATCCGTCGGTCAGCACGGTGAAGGACGTGGTGGTGGACCACAACACCTACTGGAATCCGCAGGGCATCGCCAGCAACGCCTTCAACGGCGGCACGTGGGCGACGTGGCAGGCGGGGGGCCAGGACGCGCACTCGCAGATCGCCGATCCGCTCTTTAAGAATCCGGCAAAGGGCGATTTCCGCTTCAAGGCGGGCTCTCCTGCGGTGAAGGCGGGGTTCGTGCCGTTCGACATCGCGCAGGCGGGCGTCTACGGCAGCCGCGCGTGGCGCAGGCTGGCGTCGGCCAAACGCTATGCCGCGGTCGCTTTCGCGCCTGTGCCCGAACGGTATGTGATCCGGCGGCTGAACGAGAACTTTGACGCGTTGCCGCTCAAAGCGCCGTTCCCGAATGTGGAGACGCATGTTGAGAATAAGGGCGACGGCGTGTTCGTCACTGACGAGGTGGCCTTTTCGGGCAAGCAGTCGCTCAAGGTGCAGGATGCGCCCAACCTGACCTACGCCTACAACCCGCATTTCACGTTTTCTTGCGCGTTCACCAACGCGGTGGTGGAGAACCGCTTCGCGGTGCGGATGCAGGCCGGCGCGGAGTTTTTCACCGAGTGGCGCGACTATCCGGCGGATGGCGGCAACGGGTATGTCACGGGCCCCTGCCTGGTTTTCCGTGAAGGCAAGGTGTTTGCGAGGGCGCGTGAAAAGAAGCCGGACGGCACGTTCCAAGGCGCGGACCGGCTGATCGCTGAGCTTCCTGCGGACACCTGGGCGGAGGTCACCGTCACGGCGGGCGTCGGCAGTCACTACACCGGGCAGTGGTCGGTCAAGATCGCGCGGGCCGGACAGCCGGACGTTGCGGTCGCCGACCTGTATGTGTGCAGTCCCGCGTGGCGGGCGATGGGGTGGCTGGGCTTCTGTTCGACCGCGAAAAGTTCGGTGGCCTATTATCTGGACGATTTCGTGTTCGGCGAGAAAAAGTAAAGGGGATACAAGCGCAAATGGGACGCGACGAAAGACCGCTTTGAGGTCGTGGCTGTGGCTGGTGTGGTGTCAGGACGGCAAGGTGATGAATTATGACCCGGCGCTTGAGAGGGGTTTCAGCGGCGCGTTCGGCGCGGACGGGCGGCTGCGGCCGGCGTATTCCAAGGTGGCGGTGAGCGAGGACACCAACGGCGTGCTGAGATATTGTGCAGCTACTGTTTGTCCGAGCGGAACCCGGCCCACTCGGGTTCGGTTGCGAAGATCCAGCGGTAGTATTCCTGCGCCTGCAGCTTGACGGCGGCGTGTTCGTCAACGACGACCCGGCATTGCGGATGGAGCTGGAGGGCGGATGCCGAGACCATGGAGGTGATGGGGCCTTCGACCGCCTTGGCGAGGATGTCGGCCTTGGTGCTGCCGGAGACCAGCAGGATGATGGCGTGGGCGTCGAGGATGGTGCCGACGCCCATGGTGATCGCACGCGTAGGCATTTCGCCCGGCTTGTTGAACAGCGTGCCGTTCACGGCGATGGTGGAGGGCGTCAGGGCCTTGTCGCGGGTGCGGGAGCGCAGGGCGGAGAGCGGCTCGTTGAAACCGATATGGCCGTCCGAGCCGATGCCGAGGAGCTGGAGGTCGACACCGCCGAATTCCAGGATCATTTCTTCATAGTGGCGGCAGGCGGCCTTCAGGTCCGTCGCCATGCCGTCGGGCAGGAAGGTGTTGCGGTGGTCGATGTTGATGTGGTTGAAGAGGTGATGGTCCATGTAATACCGGTAGGAGCCGGGGTTGTCGGGCGGAAGGCCGATATACTCGTCCAGATTGAACGTGCGGCACAGGGAGAAATCCAATTTGTCATCCCTGTGCATGCGGACGAGGTGGTTGTAGACCCGCTCCATGGTGCGTCCGGTAGCCAGCCCGAGCACGAGGTGCGGCTTCTCGCGCAGGGCCTTTGCGATCAAGGAGGCAACGAGCCAAGCGGCGCGCTCGGCATCAGGCTGAATCACCAGTTCCATAACGTTATACTCCGTATTCCTTGGCGTTGACGTCGCTCGACACAAGCACCTTACGGTCGGCGACGGCCTTCTTCAGCAGTTCCAGTTCATCTGCCGGACCTGCGAGCGGCAGGGCTACCTGACCGCCTTCCGCGGCGGAGCGGCAGAGCCCCATCATGATCTCCATGCCCTTGTAGGCGCTGTCGAAATCGCAGGCGTGGACTTTTTTGGGATCATCCAGCCAGTCGGCCATCTCCTGGATATAGGGCGGCATGTCGAGGTCGTAGCTCATGGCGCCTTCGCCGCTCTGGCAGCCGTCGCGGCGCGAGACGGCGCGCCAGCCGCCGTTGGTCAGCACCTCCGCGAACCCCTCGGTGCCTTGCACGCAGATGCGGTTCTTGCCCCACCACTTGGCCACTTCGGGCTGGTCCGGTGCGCCGGCGCCGGCCTCGAAATAACCGCGGATGCCGCCGGCAAACTGCACGACGCCCGCGATGAAATCGGGCGAGGGGTGGTTGTCCGTGAACTTGCCGCGGCCGGCGGCCTGGGCCATGGCCCAGTGCGCCTCGGGCTCGCCGGCGTACCAGCGGGCGTAGTCGATCAGGTGGCTGAGCATGTGGGTCATCCAGCCGGTGGCGGTGCCGGTCACGGTGTGGATGCGTCCGAGCGCGCCGCTGGCCGCGATCTCTTTGACCTTGCGGTAATGGGCGCCGTAGCGGTGCTGATGGCTCACGACGGCTTTGACGCCTGCGGCGTCGAGCATCCGTTTGATTTCCATGCCTTCGCGGCTGGAGAGGGCCACGGGCTTTTCGAAGGCGATCAGTTGGGCGCCGCTGTCGATGCCGGCCTTGATCAGGGGCGTCCGGAGGTTGGGCAGGGTGCAGAAACAGAAAATATCGGGTTTGACCTGTCGGGCGAGGGCGGCGGCATCGGTACCGGTCTTCGGGTTTCCGACTTTCGGGGCGGCGGCTTCCAGTCGGTCCGCGTCGATGTCGCAGAGTCCGACGACCTGAAAACGGGGGTTGGCATGGAACGCCGTGGCGTGATGCAGCCCGCGTTTGCCCATGCCGACGACCATGACTTTATAGGTTTTGTTCATAGGTTCACTTTGTGAAAACAGTCAACTCTCAACGCACGACTTCCAACGCTCAAGGGTGCTCGACCATCCTTGAGCGTTGAACGTTTCCGATGGCTGTTTACGCGTTGGCCTTGTCCCACTCCATGCACTTCTGGACGGTGTAATCCACTTCGTCCTCGGTCAGTTCCGGGAACATCGGCAGGCTGACGCACGAGGCGGCGTTGCGCTCCGCGTTCGTCATCTTGCCCACGATGCGCGCCTGCTTGTCCCACGGGTAGCCGGTCTGCTGGTGGATGGCGATGGGGTAGTGGCTCTTGGCGTCGATGCCGCTGTCGGCAAGGAACTTCAGGAGCGAGTCGCGCTTGGCGGGGTCGACCGTCTCGACGACATAGAGATGGAAGACGTGCCGTGCGCCGGGCACGACGTAAGGCAGCGTAAAGCTCTTGGCCTTCTTGAGGCCCTTGGTGTAGCGCTTCGCCAGTTTGCGGCGCAGGTCGTTGTTGGCGTGGATGTGCTTGAGCTTGGCGCTCAGGATGCCGGCGTGGATGTCGTCCAGACGGCTGTTGAAGCCGAAGCTGTGCTGGGAGCGTTTGTCGGAGCCGTGGTTGCGCATCTTGCGGACCAGGCGGTCGATCTCGGGGTTGTTGGTGATGACCATGCCGCCGTCGCCGAAGCAGCCGAGGTTTTTCTGGATGATGAAGCTGGTCGCGACGGCGTCGCTGAGTTCGCCGATCCGGAAATCGGGGCCGGCCGCGTCGATGGCCTGGGCGTTGTCCTCAATGACGAAGAGCTTGTGCTTATCGGCGATTTTGCGGATGGCGGGCATGTCGGCGCACTGGCCGTACAGATGCACGGGGATGATCGCCTTGGTTTTCGGGGTGATCGCGGCTTTGATCTTTTTGGGATCGAGGCATTTCGTCAGGGGGTCGCAGTCGACGAAAACGGCCGTCGCGCCGGTGAACCAGATGGCCTCGGCGGTGGCGAAGAAGGTGTTGGTGTGGGTGATCACTTCGTCGCCGGGGCCGACGCCGAGGGCGAGAAGGGAGAGCCAGATGGCGTCGGTGCCGTTCGCCACGCCGATCGCATATTGGGTCTTGGAGAACTTGGCGAACTCCGCCTCGAATTTCTTGAGCATGGGGCCCATGACATACTCGCCGCTCTCGATCACTGTCTTGATGTTGGCGTCGATCTCGCTCTTGATGCTGTTGTATTGGCGGACATGACCGTAGAAGGGTACCTTCATTGCAACTCCTTGTGCTGTTTTATGGGTAGAAACCCCATATAATTTCTAAAAACCAATGAACTAACTATTGAATAAGTATATCGAAAGTAAGGGAGGTGTAAAGTGTTTCTTGGGAGTTTTTGCCGAGCCGGGTTTAAACCGGGCGTAAAGCCGACAATGGCCTTGACTCTCACTGCCGGAACACCCAAAATGTTCCCATCTCAAAACCTTACAGGAATTTTCAGTATGCGTGTGATTGGAGTGATCCCTTCGCGCTGGGGTTCGACGCGTTTTCCCGGCAAGAGCCTGCATCCGCTTTGCGGCAAGCCGCTGGTGCAGTGGGTCGTCGAGGCGGTCAAGCAAGCCCGGTCGCTGGACGAGGTTCTGGTGGCCACGGATGACGCGCGTATCGCGGAGGCGGTGCGTCGGTTCGCCAAGGTGGTGATGACGCGGGCGGATCACCCGTCCGGCACGGACCGTGTGGCGGAGGCGGCGCGTGCGAATGACGACGACATTGTGATCAACATCCAGGGCGACGAGCCGCTGATCGACCCCGGGCTGGTCGACGAGTTGGTGGCGCGCATGAAGAGCGAGCCGGGGTGGGCCATGGCGACGGCGGCCTGTCCGATCCGCACGCTGCGGGATCTCGAGGCGCGCACGGTGGTGAAGGTGGTTCTGGCGCAGGACGGCGGGGCGCTCTACTTTTCGCGGCTGCCGATCCCCTGCCGCCGCGACGGCGATGCGGACCTTTCGTCGGGAGGCCTCTATTTGCGGCATCTCGGGATCTACGCCTACCGCGGCGCGTTCCTGAGGCGGCTGGTCAACGAGCCACCTTGCGCGTTGGAGAAGACCGAATGTTTGGAGCAGTTGCGCGCGCTCTATATCGGCGGACGCATCGCGGTGATCCAGACCGAGGACCAGGGTGTGGGCGTGGACACGCCGGAAGACGCGTGCGCGGTGGAAGCGATTTTGCGAACGAGAAAGTAGCGGCGACCCGCCGGTCGCCCG
>JANYBJ010000136.1 GCA_025360845.1 bacterium | reverse complement strand
CTCGCCCTCCAGTGCCCGCCAGCGTCGGGTTCGCCGGTGGAGGGCGAGCGTCCCCGCGAGCCGCTGCCCCTGTAGCCGAGGGGGACGGTGGAGATGTTGCCGGTTTGGCCTTCGGGAAGAAGCGCGGCGAGGATGGAGGCGAGCCGTCCAGTGTAGTTCAGGCGCTCGGGCGTGGACCAGTCTGGCTGATAGACGGCGGTCTTGACGGCGGCGTTGTGGAACGTGCCGTAGGGGAAGCCGTTGATGCCGGTGACGAAGAGGTCGTGGCGCGTGAGCAGGCCGCGGAAGGCCTCCAAAGCGGCGGGGTCGGCGAGCTCGTGTGCCGCGGCTGCGGCGAGGCGCAGCCCGAGCGGATAGGGGGAGGCGGGCGCGACGCGCGCCTTCACGGCGAGCGCGTAACGCTCGATGGCGGCCCGCGCGTCGCTCAGGCTTTCGCCGGGATGGATGTTGAGGCAGTAGGGGATGGGCATGGAGAGGTTACAGTGTTCAGGGGTGTCGGTTTAACGGGCTGGAGGGCGAGCGTCCTCGCGAGCCGCTGGAGGCTGGACCGCCGCGAGAGGCACGGGCGGCTGCGGCGTTGCCATCAGCGAGAAGCGCCGGACTTGCATGACGGCGTCATACGTGCCGGGCAGCTCCCAGCCGAAGTTAAGCCCGCTCACGTAGAGGTCCTTGAGTTCGGTGTTGGGCAGGTAGCCGTTCTTCCTCGCGAGCTTGTAGGCGTAGACGATCCAGGGGGCGACATCGATGCGGACGGCGGTCCAGCGCGCGTCTCTGTCCGCCGCGATCCGGTCCCCCTTAAAGAACGTCTGACCTTTCGGCAGGCAAGCCTTGGAGGGCAGGGTATAGATGAATTTCCCAGACGCATCGGGCTTGCCGCTGTCGCGCTGGTAAGACTCCTCCTTGAGCGGGTGCCGGTTGTCGAAGAGCGGGATGCCGAACCAGAGCATGTCGCCGTAGCCGTCGTCGCCCGGCGTGAGGTTCTGCACATACAGGAAAAGCTGAAACTGCGCGGCATGCAGGCCGGGGTCGGCATTCGGGTGCTTATCGGCGAACTCGGTCAGGCGGCACTCCATCGAAACATCCAGCCGCTTCATCTGCTCGACGCGGCAGAAGTCGGACGGGTAGCGCGTGTCGGTCAGGGCGGCCTCGGCCAGCAGGTGCGGCCAGGGCTGGTTCAACTGACGAGGGGAGTCGTAGCAGGCCGAGGCGAAGATTCCGAGTTCAATCTCGCCGTGCCGGCTGTCGACGATGACCCGCTTCGACGGATTGGCGATCTGGAAACGATCCGTGGTAAGCCGCGTCTGCCGCGTGCAGGCGGGGTCGGCGAGACTGTGTTTCGAGGCCCACTGCGCGAGGGTCCACACGGGCGTGCTGGTTTTCGCGACGCTGGTGCGGAAGACGCCTTTCACGCCACCGTCATCGTCTGGCTGCCCGAGGCCGCGGATGCTGAACCACTGCGCGAAGGTCGGGTCGGGCAACAGCTCGCGCGGAGCGTCGGGACTGTTGGAGGTCGTGACGCATCCGGCGAGTAACAGCGATAAAAGGATGAGTGAGCGGTTCATGTTCAGAGCCGAGCGTTGTTTGTAGTACCGCCTTTAGGCGGAGTCTTTCATCGCTGCGTTGCCGGCTGCAGCCGGTACTACAAACAGAGGCACTCCTAAACTAACAGTTATTTGATCTCGTACATCGTGGGAACGGGCTTGACCGCAAGTTTGGGCAGCAGGTCAGGCGCGCGCGGGCCGCTCGAAGCGACGGCGTCGAAGGGCTTGAAGCCGACCTTGGCGGCGGGCGAACCGGGCTTGAGGCGGAAGTCGCCTACGGCGGGATTTTCGAAGAGCGGGTCGGCCACGAGCGAGCCCGCGTCCTGGCCGGTCTCGGCCTGCCACTGGGCCAGCGTCTTCTTGCCGGGGAAGAGGTCCTGCTTGCCCGAGCTGTGCCAGTACAGGTTCGGGCCGAGCTCGTAGTGCTGGGTGGGCTTGCCGTCTTTCTCGCCGCGCACGCCGCCGGCCCAGTTGTTGCCGAGGAGCGCGCCGTCGTTGTCCCAATAGACGATGTTGTTGCGGAAGGAGAACGAGAGGTGCTGCTCGTCGCGCGTGCGCTGAAGCTGGTCTTTCAGCGAGTTGGCGAAGATGTTGTTCTCGATGGTGTTCTCGCGGCCGTAGTGCTGGTGGAAGCCGCCGGTCTTGACGCCGTAAACGAGGTTGTTCCACAGGCGGATGCCGGTGGAGCCCTCGTCGGTGTAGAGGCCCCAGCCGCCGTAGTCGAAGGCGTAAACGTCGTGGATGCGGTTGTCGTGGATTGTGGTGCCGGGCGAGAGACCGAGGGTGTAGACGCCGCCCATGTCGGAGAGCACGCCCTGGCCGATGTGGTGCAGGTGGTTGAAGGCGACCTCGTTGTGGTGCGCGTGCGAGGGTTCGGCGTACCCCCAGACCCAGCCGATCGAGACGGCGGTGTAGTAGAGGTCGCTGATCTCGTTGTTCAGGATGCGGTTGTAGGAGGAGTGTCCGATCCAGACGCCGTGCGCGGCGGGGTGGATGCGTCCGCCGCCGGCGATGCGGCAGTTGGAGATGGTGATGGCCGAGGTGGTCTTGGCGAGGCCGTCGGGCGCGTCGGGCGAGAGCACGTTCTTCGGGGCTTCGGCCATGAGGTAGCCGGCAAAGGGCGGGCCGATCTTGACTCCGCCCGCGCCGAGATCGGTCATCAGGCAGTGGTCCACGGTGTTCGAGTGGGCGCCCGGACCGAAGGCCAGCGTGTAGCCGCCGAGCTGGGTGAAGGCGCAGCGCCGCATGGTGACGCCGCGCGCGCTGACGAACTCCACGGCGGCAGGAATGTTCATCTCGCCCTGCGGCGTGAAGTTGCCCTCCGGCGGGGTGACCCACTGAGACTGTTTGAAGACCAGTCCTTCGAGCGAGGTGTTGATGAGCGGCTGGTTCTCGAAGCCCTGGAAGATGAGGAGCTGTGAGAGAAAGGGTGCCTCGACGCGGGTGTTGGCGGGCGTCTCGCCGGGGAGCGGCATGTAGGCGAGCGTGCCGGTGGGCTTGTCAAGGTACCACTCGCCGGGCGCGCCGAAAGCCTCCTTCACATTCTCGGCCCAATAACGGCGTCCCTTGAAATTGCCCCAGTCCGAATTGAAAGCGCGTGTCTTGGGGAACTTCACCGTTTTCTTTGCGGGGTCGATCGAGGCGGCGCGCATCCGCGAGGCGGACCAGACGTGCAGCACATGGAACTCGATGTCTGCCAGGTTGGCCCAGGCGGGATTGACGTCTTCCTTTTCGTAGAGGAACCCGTTGATGCCGTTGTCGTTCTTTTCGAAGTCGTCAACGCTGTTGAAGTAACCCTGCTTCGGCAGGCGCGGGCGGAAGCGGCGGGTGTCGTTCACGAAAAGCTGCGCGAAGTCCCATTGGCCCGCCTTCACCTCGGGAATCTGAACGGTCCACGCGCCGTTTGCGCCGACGGTCCACCCCGTGATCGCGCGGCCGCCGGTGAAGACCGGTGTCTGTCCGTCCCGGGCCCGGTAGACCACGGGACAAGCCGCGGTGCCGCCGTGCGCGGGCTGGAGCAGGATCGGCTTCTGGAGGGTGTAGGTGCCGCCCTTGAAGAGCACCTCGATGCGCTCGAACGGCTCTGCGGGCTTGGCCTCCTTGGCGGCTTTGACCGCCACTTGGGCACGCTCGAACGTGGCGAACGGACGCCACCAAGAACCGGACGCGGCGTCGCTGCCCTCCGGCGCGACATAGAATTTCTTGACGCTTCCCGCATGAACGGCCGACGTGCCGACGACAAGACCGGCGAGAATCCAGACAGCAACTTTCATTCGCATACCCCCTATTGTTTGACAATAGAATAGCGCATTCGCAAACGGATGTCAGGTACGAAAATCGCACACTTTATCGAATTCTAACTTGATAATAATAAACGGAATGAGTATTCTGCAACAAGTTTTCAGAATTTAGGCATTTATTGATATGGATCTGAAAGTCAGAAGGAGCAGGCAAATGAAGAGATCGCATTCAGTTGCGTTGTGTTGCATTTTTGCGTTGGTGTTTTCGCAAGGGTGCTTGTCGGTCCAGTCACAGAAGTTAGCTGCGGGCAAGAAGTTCACTAATGTTCAAGGGCAGCCCGTGTCCTTGGTTACAGGACGCGACTATGAGGTCCGATGGTTATTCATACCCATCCATCGGATGGAGGATACCGCTAGACTTCAGACGAGCATGGAAAGCAAGGGCACGGCAGATGGGGGCAATGCCTTTCATCTTCTAAACGCCGGATATTCAGAAATACCGATTTGGATGTTTCCGCCGTACTTTCTCTTTCCGATGCCAGCCAAGGAGATCTATCTGATAGGTGTTAGCACGAAGGTTCCCTAATTCTGACTTCATTCTCCATTGACTTGCAGACAAAGGAGATGAGCATGAAACGGTTGGTGTTAGTGGCCATGGCGGCGGCGGCGTGCGCGGGATGCAACACGGTTCGAAAATACAAGCCGTGAATGTTGAGACCGACGGTTCGGGCAAGATCATTAGTCGCGTGGAGAGCGAGTCGGCTACGCAGACCGACTGGGCGGACAAGGACATGCAGCTCAAGCTTATCCAGCTTTGAGCTTGCCGGGGCAGGAGACAGCCCCCGCCGCCCGCCGGCTGACGACTTCATTCGACTCCTGCCGACTTCTGTCGGGAAAGGTTGACACGCCGTCGGCCGGAGTCGATTGGAGTCGGAATCGCTTTTTTAAAGGAGGGGGAATGACGAAGAAAGCACTGAGGGGCTTTATCGTGGGCGGGATGGCCTTGGTTATGTGTGGATGTTCGCCCCGTTATGTGCCGCCTCCGCAGGGGAGCGGGTGGCGGATTGAGCAGCAAAGATATCATTACAAATCCGTTCAAACGGGGACGGAAATTCAAAATAACCCGAACGGGTCGATTCAAAGCATCTCGAATTACGAGCGGTCCCGAAGCGAGTTGGCAAATGTCGGCGGAACTCCTTGCCAAAGCGTATGTCTGCCCTCGGGCACAGAAGCGGCATCGGTTACGAATGTGGATTGGTCGACGCCGCTTAAGTGTCGCTGAACGCTTACGACGGAATAAAGGAGTTGTCTGCAATGAGACCTGTTGCCGGTTTGCTGTACGTACTGTGTCTCTGCGGTTGTTCAACCCCCTATCTTCTTCCGCATCATCGTCCGGAGACACGTGATGTCGAAGGTGCCGGGACGAGTGCCGTGACAAACCGCTCCGCTTCGGGGATTTCAGGCATCACGAAAGGCGACGCGTTGATTCTGGTGTTTGCCGGAGAAAGCGTAACCCAGCCCTTCGGCGGATGTCTTGATTATGAACGCAAAAAAATTGTCGCTCCGGCATCGAGCTATTCAATGAGTCGACCGGGCTTGGCCTTATATGAAAAGACCGTGGACGCCTTACGCAGCCGAGGTTATTCGGTTGATCGTCTCTATCTGCCGCAAACCGGGCAGGCCGCCAAGAAGCAACTTTTCCTGAACGTGGAAGAGATGGAGGTCTATCGTATTCACAAGAAAAAAGGAGACCGGATCGTTTCCAAGGCCATTGTCCTTTGCCGGACGGGGCGGGAAGGGGAATGGAGCCGGCAACGTGTGAGGGTTGATATTTCTGCGGAAAACGATGTGTTTGCGGCTTTGGCGGAAGCGTTACTTAGCCAAATTTTGCTGTAAGGAGCGGAGACGATGAAACGCCTGGCTTTATTGATGGTTTGGGCCTGTTTGGCTGGCTGCAATACGCCGCCCGCTCCGTTGCAGCTTGCCCGGGATGGATTCCCTGAAAATCTTGAAATAACCAAAGAACCTTATGCCTGCAACATAACGGTCGCGGAGGTGATCGATGCGCGGCCGACGGGAGAGGTGCTCGAAGCGGATCATTACGAATTACGCTATCTGGTTCCGCTTTTTCTGTATAACCAGTGGTCCGGCGCGGGGCCGACCTACATGGATCGGACCCTGTACGCGACACAGGGTGTTGCACAGGGAACGTCCGCCCTCATTCAACGTGTGCTGGATGAATCCGGCGCGTTCTCCGGAAAGGGCAAGGAGTATGACCTGCACGTCCGGATCAACCACCTGTACGGCGTCAGCTACACCAAAGATTTTTGGATTATCGGCTTTGGGGGCGCAGGATTGGAGGCCTACGACTTTTTCCCGTGCGGGCATGTGGAGTTGGCCGTGACGCTCAAAGACAAACAAACCGGAGCGGTTCTTGGAGAACAGACCCTGACGCGCTCCTTTCTCTTCAACCCGGAGCAGCCAGGGCTTTCATGCGCGCTTGCGCCAGGGACAGTCCGCTTGTTGTACGAAGACGAAAATATCCAAGGCGTCGTCAAGTTTGCCGTCCGCGAAGTCATGAAAGATCTGGTCAAGACGCTTGACCGCATGGTCGCTTCGGACGGACACGGTGCGGACGTCACGACTCCTCCGGCAACCTTCCGTGTGATCCGCCTGACGGACGAATACGACTTCTGCGAGGAGATGCGGGTGGAGTATGCGACCGGGAGTATTCTGACCAACGCCGTACGCAAATACAACGCCCCGATTGTTTCCCGGCCCGGCGAATGGATCGTTTTGCCGGAGGGTGAAAACGGCCACTGGCTGGCCCCCGCGCAATACCGGAAAACGGTTGAACTCTTGAGCGCGAAGTACAAGGTCGGCTTTGCCGACAATTTGGACGCCGCCTATTTCAAAGGGCTGAAGGACTGAGCGCGAAAGAGAGAGCGATCAAGAGCGACTAACATCGACTGACAGCGACTGACAGCGACTGGCTTCGACTTCTACCGACGGGAGTCGAGGGGAGGTCGAAGTCAGTCGACGGCAGTCGAAAAAGAAAGGCCACCCCATGAACCTCTTCTCCAAATACGGCGGCTACCGCAAGCTGGACAGCTTTACGATTGCCTCGATCGTGCAGCTCGCCACCTGGCGCTTTTGCACAACCTTCCTGGACCGCCGCAACGACCCGACCGGACGGCAGTTCGATCAGATGACCCAGGCCGCGCGCTCGGGCCGCGTGAGCATCGCCGAGGGCTCGGAGCGCGCCAGCACCTCGGCCGAAACCGAGATGCGTCTCACCGACGTGGCCCGCGCCAGTCTGGCCGAACTGAAGAACGACTACGAGTTTTGGCTGCTGTCGCGCCGCAAGCTCCCCTGGAAGGTGCCCTCACCCGAGGCCTGTGCGGTGCTCGACCTGCGGCTCGACCCGAACCCGCTGGGCGAGGGCGACGGCCTGCACGAAGCCTCGGCCTTTCTGCTGGCGCAATACGACCGTTTCGCGCACTGGCTGAACAGCGACGACCCGGACTTGGTGGCCAACGCGCTCTTGCTCCTGATCGGCCGGACCCTGAACATGCTCGGCCGCCAGAAAGAGGCGCAAGGCGAGGCTTTCCGTCAGGAGGGCGGCTTCCGCGAGCGGCTCACCGCCGCGCGGCTGGAGACCCGCGACCAGCAGCAGGCTGAAGCCGGTGCGCCGGTCTGCCCGGAGTGCGGCAAGCCCATGCGCCAGCGCACCGCCAAGAGCGGCTCCCACGCCGGGCGGCCTTTCTGGGGCTGCACCGGGTATCCGGCATGCAAGGGCGTGCGGGAGGTCGACGCCCCCCGACTTCCCTCGACGCCCGCCGTCCCCCCTCTTGATGGTAGTCGAAGTCAGTCGAGTCAGTCGATGTCAGTCGAAAAAGGAGAACCCAACCCATGAAAACACCCACCCACCGCATGCCCCTTCTAACCCTGGCCTTTGGCCTGCTTCTGTTCGCCGCCGACGCAGCCTCCGCCGCCGACACCTATCTGGTCGTCGACCTCTCCGGCGGCACCAACGCCGCCAGCTACCCGGTGTCGTACCTGTCCGACATGCCTGCGGGCGGCTGGACGGACGAGTACAAGACCACGAAACTGGTGCTGCGTAAGATTCCGGCGGGGACGTTCACCATGGGCAGTCCTGCGGATGAGTTGGGCCGGTCCGCCGACGAGACGCAGCACGCGGTGACGCTGACGAAGGACTTCTACATCGGGGTCTTCGAGGTGACGCAGCGTCAGTGGGAGCTGGTGATGGGAAACAAGCCGAGCTACTTCACCAACGCCACCTACTACGCCACGCGCCCGGTCGAGCAGGTGTCTTACTACGAGATCCGGGAGAACCCGGCCAACAGCGCGATCAGCCCGAACTGGCCGGCCACGAACGCGGTGCATGCCGCTTCGTTCATGGGCAAGCTGCGGGCCAAGACCGGTTTTGCCGCCTTCGACCTGCCGACCGAGTCGCAGTGGGAATACGCCTGCCGGGCGGGGACGACGACTGCGCTGAACAGCGGCAGCAATCTGACCAGCACCACCTCATGCCCGAATCTGGCAGCCTTGGCGCGTTATTGGTATAATCAAGGTTCTGCGTACAGCCAGAGTGGTGATGCGAGCGTCGGCACGGCGAAAGTGGGGAGTTACCTGCCAAACGCGTGGGGGCTTTACGACGCATACGGTAACGCCGGCGAGTGGAGTTTGGATTGGTATGCGGCGTCGTATCCGGGCACTGCGATTGACCCGAAGGGCGCATCCTCCGGCACAAGCCGTAACTTTCGCGGCGGCTTTTGGGCCGACAGTGCAGAGTGGTGCCGGTCAGCACGGCGCAAATATGATGACTGCCGCCCATTTATTCGTAATCACGCCATCGGCTTCCGCTCAGCCATGACGCTAACCGCCTCCGTTCTCGACACCGACGCCGACGGCCTGCCGGACGCTTGGGAGATCGAGCATTTCGGCAACCTGACCGCCTCCGACGGCACGGGCGACTTCGACCGCGATGGCCGCACCGATGCCCAGGAACTCGCCGACAACACCGACCCGGCCGATGCCGGCAGCACGCTGGGGCTGGTGGCGTATTATCCGTTTGATGGAAACGTGAACGATGCGACCACGAATGGGCGCAACGCGACGGTTGGGGGTGGCGCGGCTTTGACTCTTGATCGGTTTGGCGGAACCAACCGAGCCTGTTCGTTTGATGGGATCGACGACTATGTTCAAACGCCAACACTGATCAATCTGGGGCAAGCCGAGTACACCATCGCTGTCTGGTTCAATACGGCGAACACGAATAGGATCTATCAAAACATACTGAATAGCATACCCCACTATGGAATTGCCATTGGCTATGGGAATTTTACCGTGACTAATGGCCTAGTCGTATATGTTGGCAACGGAACCTCATGGGTTAGCAACGGTGTCGGACAGAAGCGAGATTACCGTCCAGACACATGGTATCTTCTGTGCTTCCGCAAACAGGGTGACGAGTTCACCGTTAATGTGAACGGCATGTCAGACCAAGTTCTTAGCGCACCCTCTTCATCGTGGAATTTGGACACTCCTCTCTTGTTCGGCAAGAGCAGCTATGCCTTCGACTGGTTCGGCAAGAGTTGGTGGCAGGGTCGCATGGACGACGTTCGCGTCTACAACCGCGCGCTCTCCTCCAACGAAGTCGCGCGACTGTACACTGCGACCTCCCAGCCCGCCACCCACCTCGTCACCCTCCACCCCGGCGATCACGGCAGCATCGCGAACGCGAATTCGGGCGCGGACTACGTCGTGACGGTCACGAACGGCGCGGACTTCCCGCCCGTGACGGTCAGCGCGGCCGCGGGTTGGCGCTTCACCGGTTGGACACCCGCCGCCCCCGCGACGGTCACGAACGACTTCACGGCGACGGCGGGGTATGAGGCGGTGGTAACCGACACCGACCTCGACGGCTTGCCGGACGCTTGGGAGATCGAGCATTTCGGCAACCTGACCGCCTCCGACGGCACGGGCGACTTCGACCGCGACGGTCGCACCGACGCCCAGGAACTCGCCGACAACACCGACCCGGCCGATGCGGGCAGCACGCTGGGGCTGGTGGCGTATTATCCGTTCGACGGGAATGCGAATGATGCCAGCGGAAACGGGAAGCATGGAACGGTGGAGGGTGCCAGCCTTGCTCCCGACCGCTACGGAATTGCCAACCGTGCATACTCCTTTGATGGCTTAAATGACTACATTCAAGCGAGCATATCAAGTGATACCTTCGGATCGGATTACACATTGTATGCATGGGTTTCCTTCCGGGATTTCGCCAATGATTTCCCGATGATTGCTTATGGAGAGAACAACTACGTTACCTGTCATGGCCTGGGTCCCCATTACACTGCCGACCAACGAAGCCGAATAGGGTTTTACCAAGACGACGCCAGTCATGTTTCAGGTTCCAGGGTCGTTGTATCTTTAAGCACAGAGAAGTTGGCCCAGAGCGAGTTTTATGCGCTAACCATCAGCAAGAATTCGACTGTCGCACGTATCTATCTGAATGGTGTCTTGCAGCAGGAAACGGCGGTCCGTAACACTCCGGTGGCCCCAGGCAACTTGCTTTTCTTCGGAGGCACTTCAGGTTGGCCTCAATACGCGCTCAATGGTCTTATCGACGACATCCGTATTTACAACCGCGCCCTCTCCTCCAACGAAGTCGCGCGGCTGTACGCTGGGGACAGCATAGAACCGCCGCTGCCTGGTGCACTCCCCGACCTCTCCCTCTCCTCTGCCGACCTGCGCATTCTGAACGCCGCCGGCTCGGAGACGTTCAATCCGGCGGTGGGCGAGACGGTGAACATCGAGGTGACGGTGCGCAACACGGGCGCGACGAACACCGTCGGCGACATTTTCGTGCAAGTCTTCCTGGACGGTTCGCCGACCAACTTGACGAGCTACAGCACCAACGCCTACTCCGTCGTCGCCTCGGCGGTACTCGCCGAGTCGCTGGGCGTCGGCGGCAGTCGAACCCTCCTGCTCCCTTGGACCGTCACAGGTCCAGACCGGGTGGTGACGCTGACCGCCGTGGCGGAGTTCGCGTCCAACCGGGCGCAGTCGCAGGCCAACGCCGAAGGCGCGTCGTCTGCGCTGCCGGCAACGGAGGCGACGCTGGCCAACAACGCGACCGGCCGCTCGCTCCAACTCGGCTCGCCCGCGGCCGGTGAGTTCGGCATCAAGGTCGAGGCGTCGATGCCGACGAATCTGATGAGCGGCGTGAGTTACACGCTCGCCGGCACGGCACGTTACGACTGGGGCGTGCGCGAGCCGGTTCTGGGCGCGCGGGTGACGGTGGCGGTCAACGGCAAGACCTACGAAGACCGCACGGTGTCGCCGGACGGCGCGTGGAGCGTGCTTCTCAACGGTTTGCCGTCGGGTGTCCACGAGGCGCATGTCGAGGCGGATGATGGACGGCTGACGGGATCGACCAACCTCACGCTCGTCGTCGGCGTGGGAGTGCCGACGAGGGATTTGAGGATTTTAGATTTGGGATTTGAGATAGGGACCTATCGGGTGGAGGGCGAGACGGCGTATGCGGTGACGGGCAGCGGGGTCGTGCTGCGGGCGCGGGTGCGCAACGACGGCAACGCGGCGTCGGGAAGTTTCACGGTGGCGTTCCGGGACGGGGCGGATACGACGTACGCGACCTGCGCGACCAATCTCCCGGCGTTCTCCGAGGCTTGGGTGACCGCCCCGGCGGGCTGGACCGCGCTGGCGGGCTTGCGCACGCTCTCGGCCTTGGCCGACAGCGGCGGCGCGGTCGCCGAGACCGACGAGGGCAACAACGCGCGGAGCTGCACCGTGGTCGGTACGGCGGCGCTGCCGGACCTGATCGTGACGGGCCTCGGTTTCGCGCCCGGCTCTCCCAAGGCGGGCGATACGGTGACGATCACCGCGACGGTGAAGAACCAGGGCGCGGCGGCGGTTCCAGCCGGCGCAGCACTCGTTACGGCCTTCAGCCACGGCGCACCCGTGGCGACGACGTTCGGCACCGGTCTCGTGCCAGGCGCGAGTGTCGCGGTTTCGACGGTCTGGACGGCGGCCGCGGGCACGTACGCGGTGCGGGCCTTGGCCGACAGCGGCGGCGCGGTGGCCGAGACGCTGGAGGACAACAACGCCCTCACGCAGACGCTGTCTGTGCGTCAGGCGCTGCCTGACCTGCGTCCCTGGACCTTGCGTTGGGGCTGGCAGCAGGTCAGCGGTCTCTCCTTCAGCCCCGCGCAGCCGGTAGCGGGCGAGGCGGTGACGGTGACCTGCGACATCGACAACAGCGGCACGGTGCCTTTGGGGACGGGCGAAGCCTTTGACGTGGTGTTCAGCGCGGGCGGCAGCGTCTTCGCGACCAACCGGGTGACGCTGGCTGCGCCTCTTGCCGTGGGCGCAAGCGTACGGGCGGAGGCGATCTGGCGAGGCGGCGCGGCTGGACTGACGAACTTCGCGGCTGCGGTGGACACGGCAGGAGAGATCGCGGAGGAGAGCGAGGCCAATAACGGCACGTCTGCGGGCCTGGCGGTCTATCCGTCCGGCGCGAGCTTGCAGGCGGCTGGCCTCAGCTTCTCGCCCTTGCAACCGCTGCCCGGGACGGCGGTGACACTCACTGCCACGGTGCGCAACGATGGCGGCGCGGTGGGCGGCGCGGGCGCGGCAGTGGCGTTCTATGCGGGCGCGACGAACGTGGCGAATCGGATCGGCCTTACGAATCTGACGGCGGACGTGGCGGCCAAGGGCGGCACGGCCACGGCCTCGCTCAACTGGCTCGCGCCGGGCACGGCGGGCGACGTGGCGATCTATGTGACGATCAACGGCACCGTTTTCCAGCGCACGCTGACTGTGACCGCGAACCCCGCACCGAATCTACAGGTGTTCAGCGAAGATATCTCGGTTACGCCGGCGTTGCCGCATAGCGGCGAGGCGGTCACAGTGTCGGCCACGGTCCGCAACACAGAGGGTTCGCCCGCAACCAACTTCACGGTGCGTTTCTCGGTCGATTCTCCTGCCGGGCCTTGGGTGGACCTCGGCGCGCCGGTCAGGGTGACCGCGCTGGCGGTTGGATCGAACGCCACGGTTACGGCCGGAGCCACGCTCTTAGCCAGTCGCAGCGCCTATGGCGTGAAAGTCGAGATCCTGCCGAACGAGGGGCAGGGCGATGCGGACCGCGGCGACAATGCGGCCACCACCTCGTTCCTGCTGGCCGGCACGCCGGCGGCCAACGCGGGATCGGACGCGGAGGCGTTTGTGGGACAGACGGTCCACTTTAATGGCGCGGCCAGTGTCCATGCCTCGAACTATGTCTGGGAGGTTAAGTCTGCACCGGGCAACAGCACGGCGGGCTTGGTGGCTTCGCATACGGCAGCGCCCTCCCTCACGCCCGACCAGGCGGGCACCTATGAGCTTCGCCTGATTGTGGACAACGGCACGTTGAGCAGTCAACCGGATACGGTCAAACTGACGGTGAAATGGATCGAATGGACCGTGACGTCGGAACACGGAACGCCTGTTCCCATGACCGGAACCAATCGGGTTTGGTATGGAACGGTTTTGACGAATCGCGTAGAGGCTGCCATTGCTCAGGGAACCGCGCAATATGTCTGCACGGGATGGAACAACGGACCGCCGGAAGGTGGGACTACGAATTGGTTCACGTCGACCGTCACCAGCGATGGCCGCGTGGCTTGGAACTGGCGGACCAACTATTGGCTGGGAGTTGAACTCGCCGGCAGCGGCACCGTCTCGGTTGCGGCACAGACGCCTTGGGTCGGATCAGCCCCCGGAGGTGTTTTTGAACCGGCGGGCAGCAACGTCGTTCTGACGGCCATAGCGGCGGAAGGCTGGCGCTTTGACCAGTGGCGTGTGGACGGGGTCGCGACGAACGAAGCGACGAACACCCTCACGGTGGCGATGAACGGGCCGCGCACGGCAACCGCTGTGTTTGTGGAATTGACCTTGGCGGAGGCCGTGGACAACCACAGTCTGAACTGGACAACAGGCGGTTCCTCGAACTGGTTTGCGCAAGTCAACGAAACCTCCGATGGGCGGGACGCTGCCCGCAGCGGCGGCGCTGGCAATGAACAGAAAAGCTGGCTGGAAACAACGGTCAGTGGGCCGGGCTTGCTGGGCTACCGCTGGAAGGTTTCGAGTGAGGCGGAGTACGACTGGTTGCGTCTAAAAGTCGATAATGAGGTGTGGCGATCCATCGCGGGTGAAGTGGAGTGGCGGGTCGTCAGTATGCGCATCGAAGGTTCCGGCACGCATACCCTGCGCTGGGAATACGCCAAAGACAAGACCGTGTCAGAGGGTGCTGACTGCGGCTGGTTGGACCACGTGGTCTGGACGCCGGACTACACGGGCTTCGCGCTTTGGGCTAACAGTCACGGACTCTCCGGCGATGTGGCGGGGCTCTTCGGGCTGGACCGCAACGGCGACGGCGTGCCGAACGGGTTTGAGTACGCCTTCGGCACGAACCTGCCGCCGGGGGTGTTGTTGCTCGACATCCGTATGGTCAACGGTCGGCCGGTGGTCGAGATGCCCGTGCAAGACGCGTCAACGACGCCGTATGTGAACGTGCGCGTGCTGGGAAGTACCAACTTGACGGACTGGACCTTGCCGGTCGAACCGGCAGTGGATACGGCGGGCAAGCCAGCCAACCGCACTTGGCATGAACCGCTAGGCGTGCCGCCGCACAGGGCGTTCTTCAAACTGGAGGCGGAGCTGAAATAGGGGAGACGTGCGGTCTGAAGGGATACAACACCCGTACACAACAAAACGATAAAGCCGCAACGGGTAAGCGGCAAGGCCTTTCCAGCTTGCCCAGAGGGTTCTTTACCGAAAGCCGAAAACGGCGCGTCTTTTTCCGCTTTTAGACGGTCGCTCTTTCACGTAGAATAGACAGCCTTTTAAAAATAACATCGGGGAAGGCGAATCATGCAAAGACTCGTGTCGCTGGGTATGTGTCTGTGTCTGGGGATGTCGTGTTTCGCGCAAGGGCCTGCTCCCGCGCGGGTGGCGCAGCTCAAGGACGAACTCGAGCGCTTCAATCCCGACGCGGTCAAACGGGCGATCGACGACCTTTCAAAAAACAGCGGAGCGGCTTACAACGCCGCTAAATACCGGGCGGCGGTGGACGCGCTCGCGGCCCGCCGCGACGAGGTCAGGCAGGCCCTCGAAGGGACCGACGCGGCCAAGCAGAAAGAGGCCGAGGCGTTGGTGGAGGGCGTGCGCGCCGCGCTGTTGGCCAACCCGCTGCTCGATTTCGACCAGCTCCTGGTGGTGCGTCGGACGATGGACCCGAAGCGGGCGCGGCAGGAGATGCAAGGCGGGATCGGCTGCATCGCCCTCAACTCGCACAACCATGTCACCATCCGCAAAGACGGGTGGGACAATGACATCGTCCGCTTGTCCGGCCTGCGCGGCACGCCGAAGATCGAAACGCTCTACAAGCCCTCGGGCGGCAAGCTGGTCCGCGATATCGAGTTGGACTTCGACGCGGGCCGGCTGCTTTTCACCGGCATCAACTCCAACATGTGCCTGGCCCTGTTCGAGTCCAAGCCCGACGGCAGCGGCGTGACCGAGGTGACCCCGACCGGCAGCCCGGACGTGGACTGGTTCGACGGCTGCTACACGCCCGACGGACGCATCATCATGCTCGGCACGGCGGCCTATCAGGGTCTGCCCTGCGAGGGCGGCTCCAAGCCGATGGCGCTGCTGTATCAGCTCGACCGCACGAGCGGCTCGATCCGCCAGCTCACCTTTGAGCAGGACAGCGACTACACGCCGACGGTGATGAACGACGGGCGCGTGCTTTACACCCGCTGGGAGTACTCCGACATCCCGCACTACTGGTCGCGCATCCTCATGAACATGAATCCCGACGGCACGGGCCAGCTCGCGCTCTACGGCTCCGGCTCCTATTTCCCGACCGCGCTGCTGGAGTGCCGCCCCATGCCGGGCAGCCCGCACAAGGTGATCGGCATCGTCAGCGGGCATCACGACTACTCCGAGATCGGGCGCCTGGTGATCATCGACCCCACGCTCGCGCGCAGCTATCCCTTTGTTTACGACCCGCCGGAAAAGACGTGGGGGCCCGAGGGTTTCAGCCCGCTGCGCATCATGACCGAGGTGCTGCCCAAAGAGAAATCCGGCATGGTACACGAGTTCCCCGGCTTCGGCCAGCCGGTGCCGGGCGATGTGTGCGACGGCCAGGTGCAGAACCAGTTCGAGCGCGGCAAGCCCTACTTCGTCTACCCTTTCCCACTAAACGACACCTATGTGCTGGTCAGCGCCAAGACCAAACGCGACGGGCTGTGGGGCGTCTATCTGGTGGACACGTTCGACAACATCACGCTGCTGGCGGAGCTGGAAGGCGCCGCGCTGCTGGAGCCGGTTCCGGTGCTGGTCCGCAAGCGGCCGCCGGTGATCCCGGACCGCAGCAACCCCGGCGCCAAGACCGCCAGTGTCCACATCGCCGACATTTACAACGGGCCGGGCCTGCGCGGCGTGCCGCGCGGCACGGCCAAGCGGCTCCGCGTCTTTTCCTACCACTTCGCCTACGAGAAAACCGGCGGCCATGATTCAGTCGGCCTCGACGGCGTCGAGTCGAGTTGGGACATCAAGCGCCTGCTCGGCACGGTGGCCATCGAGGCGGACGGCTCGACCTGTTTCGAGATTCCCGCAAACACGCCGATCGCGCTTCAGCCGCTCGACGCGGACGGCGCGGCCTTGCAGCTCATGCGCTCGTGGCTCGTGGGCATGCCGGGCGAGCGCGTCTCCTGCATGGGCTGCCACGAGGACAACCGCTCGTCCGTGGTGACAGGCCGCGCGATCGCGGATGCCAAACCCGTGCAAAAGATCCAGCCGTTCTACGGACCGGTGCGCCCGTTCGGCTTTGAGAACGAGGTGTGGCCGGTGGCGCAGAAGTACTGCCTCGGCTGCCACGGCGACGAGGCCAAGGCCCCTGAACGCGCGGCCGACCAGGGTGGCGTGCCGGACAAGAAGCTCAAGCTGGTGATGCGCGATGCGGCGGAGTGCTACCGCATGATCCAGCCCTATGTGCGCCGGCCGGGTCCCGAGAGCGAGCTGCCCATGCACAACCCGCTCGAATGGCACGGCTCCACGAGCGTGCTGGCGCAGATGTTCAAGAAAGGGCACCACGGCGTGAAGCTCGATGAGCAGGCTTGGCAGACCCTCTACACGTGGATCGATCTGAACGCGCCTTGGCGCGGCAAGTGGGGTCCGCCCGAAGTGCGCGGTCATGCGCAGGCCGGCCGTCGCGTCGAGCTGAGCCAGCGTTTCGCGCAGGTCGACGCCGCGCCGGAGTCTGAGTACGACGCCTGGGCCGCCACGGTCAAATCGCGCGGTGCGCCCGCGCCGGTGGCGCCGCAACCCGTGCCCGAGGTCAAGCCCGACACGCTCACGGCGCCCGGCTTCCCGTTGACCGCAGAGCAGGCCAAGGCCGCACAGGCCGCGCTGGGCGCGGAGCGCAAAGAGATCAAGCTGCCCAACGGCGAGGTCATGGCCTTTGTGCGCATTCCGGCCGGCTCGTTTGTGATGGGCGCGAACGACGGCGCGGCGGATGAGCGTCCGCGTGCGGCGGTGAAGATCGAACGGCCGTTCTGGATGTCCGAGACCGAGGTGAAGAATATTCAGTACAAGGCGTTCGATCCCGAGCACGACTCGCGCTTCCAAGATCAGCACGGCAAGGACCACACCTTCCCCGGCTACATCTCGAACCACCGCAACCAGCCCGCGATCCGCATGAGCTGGCAGCGCGCGAACGAATTCTGTCAGTGGCTCGGCAAAGCCGCCGGGGTCAAGGCCGCTCTGCCGACCGAGGCGCAGTGGGAGTGGGCCGCGCGCGGCGGCACGGCCACGCGTTTCTACTGGGGCGGGCTGGACGACGACTTCAGCAAGTCGGCCAACCTCGCGGACCAGGACGTGCGCTGGTCCAACGTGTCGTGGCAGGGCGGCAGCGCGATCCAGAAACGCAGCCCCTATGACCTGAAGATGAACTACCCGCTGCACGAGGAGCGCTTCAAGGACAACTGGTTCAGCATGGACTACGTGGCGCAGTGCCAGGCCAACGCGTGGGGCCTGCGGGACATGATCGGCAACGCCAGCGAGTGGACGCGCAGCAGCTACCGCCCGTATCCGTACGCCGACGGCGACGGACGCAACAGCGGCGACCCCAGCGAGCCCAAGGTGGCCCGCGGCGGGTCGTTCGCCAGCCGTCCGCGCGACGCGGGCGCAACGGTCCGTTACGCTTACGCCCCTTGGCAGGGCGTCTTCGACGTCGGCTTCCGCGTGATTCTCGAGGAGTAGGCGCGTCGGGCCTCAGAACTCCCATCCGCAGTTGAACCAAATCTGCGCTTTGGGCGAGTCCTCGGTGACGCCTACCAAAGGCGAGAAATTGACCGTCAACCGCGGCAAGGGACGGTAGTTAAAACTGGGGCCCAGAACGATGGAACTTTCGAAGTTCCCGCGGTCTTCTTTCGTGTCCGTGAAAAATTGCTGGCTTTCAGCGCCGACAGAAAACTTAGAATCGGCGAGGGTATAGCTGATGCCATCACGAACGGAGTACTCTCTTTCCAACTCTCCGCTTGTCTCAAATTCGCCAACAAAGTTGACGGCCCAGTGCCAGCGCGGACAGAGTTCACCGCCGAATAGCAGTTTCGGTTCAACCTGATCCGCTTTATCCTCGTCTTCCTGATGAATATACTCGAAATACAGCGTGGGGTTGCCTGGGAGCACCCCCCAGTCCGCCAGCGCGTAACGGAGTTCGTATTGTTCGCTGAAATACGTTTTGCCTGATGCGGTGTTTCGGTCTGTCCGTGCATAGAAGTCGCATTGGAACCGGTACGGCAGACCGTATTCGACTTCATACAGGCTGCGGTAGGAGGTAGACCCATCTTTCTCGCATGTCGTTCTGAGCCAGTACTCAAGTTCCGCCTTGCCTTCCGGCACGACATACACGCGTGTCGTCGGGAAGCGGCGGGTTGCGGTCCATCGCGGCTGCCCGTAATCGCCGATCCGGTCCTCCTCTTTCAGCGCGGCCGCACGCTCGCCCTCGACGACGACCGCGGGCAGCTCCCACGACCGCAAATGTTCGCTCGCGGCCACCTGATTCGTCGCCGACGGCATGTTTTGCGCGTCCGCCGGATTCATGACCTGCCCGTACGTGTTGCCGGCCCGCAGAACGGATGAAAACACCGTAACCAGACCCGCTTTCCAAAGCAAGCCGACCTTTTGATTCATGCTCATCATTTTCCTCTGACTCCATTTTTTTGTCGAACGCCTTGTATGAGGCGATCGCTTTAACCGGTTATATATTTAAACGGCGCGTCCGAGCCTTGGGTTCACCGGGAGTTCTTTACGAACACAAAAATCCGTGGAAAGAGCCAACCCGGAAGGCTCACTACACCCGCACGAAAGCAACAGAAATAGGCGCAAGGGCTCTCTTTTAGGGTTCTGCTCTTATAATGCAAGCCTTTTTATAAAAAAATGAACCGCGCAAGAAGGGAGCGCGGCGTTATATTCACCTGCCGCAAGCCTTCACCGGGCGCTGACCCGTCTCCACGCTTCATCGGTGGTGGCCGAGAAGGGCTGGGGCCAGCGGAATTCGGCCTCGCGCCGCGGCGCGCCGCCATCGTCCGGGCGCTTGTCGATAAAGCGGTCGTGGTAGGGCGCGTTGGCGTCGATCCACGTGATCAGGCGCAGCCATTCGTCCGAGGTGAGCTTCGCCTCGTGGTGGCCTTTTTTCAGTTGTTGCACCAGCCTGCTGCGGGACGACCCGAACTCATAGGGCTTTGACACCTCTCCGCTGGAGAACCGGTTGCTGAGCCACACGGCGGCCTCCTTGCCGTTGCCGCGCCCGTCGCCGCAGATGTTCCCGCCCAGCAGCGACAGATAGGACTGGTTCATTTCCTTTTCGGCGGTCATCACCCGGGTCGCCCTCAGATCGAAGCGGGTCCGCTTGTCGCCGCCGTCATGGCAGGCGATGCAGTTCCGGTCGAGAATGGGCTGGATCAGCCACTCGAAACCGAGGGCGCGGTCCGCGCCCCACGACGGAGGCTCGGGCGTCACCGCCGGCTTGGTCGCGGCGATCCCCGGCGCCGAGTTGGGAGACGAGCCTTTGCTCTCGTGGCAGCCATAGCAACTGCGCACTTCGCCGGGCTGGAAGGAAATGTTGGAGCGCATGCGCCGCACCTCGCAATAGTCGGCGTCGAGCGCCTGAAAGTAGACGGAACCGGCATGTAAGGTCGGCACTTTGAAGTGGGCCGAGCCGTCTTCCTCCACGGGCACCAGGCCGATGACCCGCACCGGGTTCCAACTGGTTTGTCCCGGGTTCTCCGACCAGGCCGGCCCCCAGACCCATTTGTAGGAGCCGTGCCGGCTATCCAGCGGCCAGGGAAGCGCCTCGCTGACGCGCAGCCACTTCACGGTGCCGCGCTTGACCTCGGGGCCCATGCCGTAATAGACATCGCTCAGGGAGCAGGTGGCCCACGGCTGCGACGCTTGGGTGCGGTCAGGCAGAATCGGCGGCCGCGGCCGTTTCTTCAGCGGCACAGGATACATCACGCCCAAAAGCGGGTCGCGGTAGACAAGCTCCTTGTTCCCGAAAACATCGATCAGGTAAAGCCCCATGCCGTTGGAGTCCACGCCTCCCTCCTTGAAACCGCTCAAACCGTCGGGACGGCTCGGATAGGCATAGGAAACCAAGAAACACGAGGCGGACAGGGCGCAGGGGGTCTGGTAAAAGCCGCCCGCGTCGCTGACGCCTCCTTCGGCCACAGGCGTCATAGGGGTGGGCGCCTCCTGCTCCACCGAACCGGGCGTGACCGTGCGGATGGCGTCCGCGCTGTTCATGCCCGAGGAGGCGTCAATCAGCACCACGGGGCCATAGGCGTAGGTGTGGTGCCCCGTGGCGATGGAAACCAGCTTGCCCGTCTGCGGCACCGAACGCGTGTCCCGCAGCCCCATGGGCCGCGGCAGATGTTGCTTGAAGGCGGCGTCGGCCATCGTGCCGTCGGGGCACACGGTCCAGACCGAGTGGATGTCAAAAAAGTGGCGTTCTTGATACTCCCAGCGGGTGTAGGCGATCAGGCCGTTGTCGAGCAGGTGGGGGTGGCGGTCGATATCTTTGTTGTTCGTCAGACGGCGGATCTTGCCGGCGGGTGACACGGCGTAGAGGTTGAGGTTGGCCAGGTCGTTATTGAAGGAGTCGCAGATCACCCCGTGGGCGCAGCGGTCGGAGGTGAACGCGACACCGCCGTCGGGCAGCCAGGTGGGCTCCACATCGGTCCAATACGGATCATCCGTCAACTGACGCAGCCCCTTGCCGTCGGTGCCGATCGCATAGAGATGCGCCGGCTCGTGGGCGGCGCGCAGTTCGTGCTGGAAGTTGGCATTGTCCGGATGGGGCCACCGGGTGTCGACGGGGCAGTTCTTCGGCCGCGGCCAGCCCTCCTGCCGCGCCCAGGCGAACACCACGCGGTCGCCGTCGAACCACAGGTCCAGGCCCTGCACGTGTCCTTGGCCGAGCTTGCCGGCAAGAAGCGGGCGAAGCCGCATTTCGCCCGAGCTCAGCCCCGACAGCACGCACAGATCGCCGCCCGGCTTGTGGGTCCACGAGGTGTGGGTGCCCACCACGTTCGGCTTGTTGTGGGCCGCGAAAACCGTGCTGAACAGAACCTCGTCGAAAGCCACGTCAGCCTGCGCGAACACCGCCGGCCGCAGGGCGCGGCGGGCCTCGATCCACAAAGCCCGCAGATGCGTCAGGTCCAGCCCCGGCTCGGCCATGGCCTGGCGCAGGCGCGTCAACCCGGCCACGGCTTTGTCTGTCACCGCCCTGCGCCCCGCGTCCAGGCGGGTGTCGCCCTGGAGACTTTTGCCCCGCCGCAGCAAGTCGTCGGCCGAGGCCAGCAGCTTGACAGGGTCGCGATACAGGCCCAGTGCTACCGCCTGCCGCACCCACTCCAGCTCCGCCCTGCGCTCCTGAGAGATTCCGCTCCACTGCCGGTACCAGGTCTGCGGCTCCGCCTTTGGCCAAACGAGGACATCACTGTTGTTGTCGCGCCCCACCTGGGTGGCGATGGCCCACTCCGCCACGCCCTGCACAAAGAGGTCCGGATCGGCGAGCCGTTCGGCCGCCGAGGCCAGCTCCGCCTCGCTAAGGACGTTCTGCTCGGCTCGCCGCAACAGCGCCAGCGACTCCCCCAGGCGGCCGAGCATGTGGTCGGGATCCATACAGGCGGCCAGCTCCGCGTCGGAGGGGCTCTGCGGAAAGACCATGATTTCTGAGGCCCCCGGATTGGCGCCGCCGTGGGAGGCGGTGAAACGCAGGGTCAGGCGGCGCACCGGCCGAGGCGCCGGCAGGGCGATGCGCTGGGGGCCGTGCTTGGCCTCGAGTCGGCCCTCCGCCACTGGCTGAGCGCCGTCATCCACCAGCACCTGGTAGGCGGCCCAGCAATCCTTGAAACCGTAGGCGGTCCGTCCGAAATAGACGATGTGCCCGACGGTGACCGGCACCTCCCAAACGAAAGTGATGCTGGCCCCGTCGCGGTGGGTGTCGCCGCGAACCGCCCAGGCCGCGCCGTTGTCGGCGCTGCCGCCCGCCTCGGGGATCTGTCCATCGGCGACATTTTTGGCCGACCACTCCCCGCTGTACTCCGAGTCGGCGGTGATGGTGGCGCGCGGCGCCTGGTTCTCGATCGCAGATGCCGGCATGACCAGCAGCAAGACCAGAATCGCGGCGAATGGACAGCTGTTCTTCATCTACGTCCGCCTTTCAGTCGGTACGTTATTTGAGCGACGCTGCCCTAGCGGGACGCAGGCCCCCGCTCGAGCAAGTCCGGTGTTGATTCGATATCCCTCATCGCTGTTGTGATGTCAATATCCATGCCGATAGCGTCGCATATCGCCTTTCCCGCGACAACTTCAAAAAACACTGAACGAAAAAAAGGGGTGGCGGAAACCGCCACCCCCAACTCTAAACAGGTCCGTAGTGTGTGCGCTTTCTGATTAGAGCAGCTGTTTCACAGCAGCCACAAGGTCGCGGTCGTGCGGCAGGAAGGCATCCTCCAGCGAGTAGGCCTGCGGCGCGATGCCGTCCTTGGCGCCGACGCGCAGCACCGGGGCGTCGAGCGAGTCGAACGCCTCGGCCATGATGCGCGACGCGATCTCGCCGGTGAAGCTGCCGATGCCCACGCAGTGGCTCGCCACCACGCAGCGGCCGGTCTTGCGCACCGACGCCAGGATGGTTTCCATGTCGAGCGGCACCAGCGAGCGGATGTCCACCACCTCGGCCGAGATGCCATCGGCGGCGAGCTGGTCGGCGGCCTTGAGCGCCTCGTACAGCATCGGCCCCCAGGTGACGATCGAGACCTGGTCGCCGGCGCGCTTGACGTCCGCCTTGCCGAGCGGGGTCAGATACTCGCCCGCGGGCACCACGCCCTTGACGTTGTACATGATCTGCGACTCGACGAAGAGGATCGGGTTGTTGTCGCGGATCGCGCTCTTGAGCATGCCCTTGGCGTCGGCCGGCGTGGCGGGATAGACCACGTACAGGCCGGGGATGTGGGCGAACATCGACTCCAGCGTCTGCGAGTGCTGGCCGCCGTAACCCTTGCCGCCGCCGACCGAGGCGCGGTACACGAGCGGCACCTCGATGCTCGCGCCGGACATGTAGTGCCACTTGGCCGCCTGGTTGGAGATCTGGTCGGACGCCATCAGGCCGAAGTCCATGTACATCAGTTCGACCACGGGACGCTGGCCGGTCATGGCCGCGCCCACCGCCGTGCCGCAGATGCACGCCTCGGAGATCGGCGAGTTGAAGACGCGGTCGCGGCCGAAGGCCTCGGTCAAGCCCTTGGTCACCTTGAACGCGCCGCCGTACTCGGCGATGTCCTCGCCCCACTGGGTCACGCGGCTGTCGCGCAGCATCTCTTCGATCATCGCCTCTTTGATCGCGTCCTTGTAGGTCATCTGACCGTCCTCGGTGCGCTTGATCACCGGCAGCTCGCCTGCTGGCTTCACGTTGGCGTACTGCTCGGGCACCACGTCCGCGCGGGTGTCGGTGTACATGTACTTGATCACGTCGGCGGGATCGGGGTCCTTCGACCACGCGGCCTTGGCGGCCATGCGGGCGTTGCGGTCAGCGACCTTGGCCTTGAGGTCCGCGAGCTTCTTGGCGCTGATGACGCCCGCGTCGAGCAACTGCTTCTCGAACTGCGCGATCGGGTCATGCGCCTTCCAGTCGGCTTCCTCTTCCTTGGTGCGGTACTCGTTGCGCGGGTCGCCCAGCGAATGTCCGTAGTTGCGGTAGGTGTCGAACTCGAGCAGCACGGGCCCGTCGCCCTTGCGGCAGATCGCGGCGGCGCGGCGCATGGCGTCCATGCAGGCCAGGATGTCCATGCCGTTCACGACTTCGGCGTGCATGTTGTTGTCCGCGAAGCCCGCTGCGCGGCGGGCCACGGTGCAGACGCCGGCGACCTCGCCGTCCACGCGGCCCGTAAAGCCGTAGTGGTTGTTGATGATGGAGTAGATGATCGGCAGACCGTACGGCGTCTGGGTGTAATCGGTGTTCGTGAACTGGCCTTGGGCGGCCCAGTTGAGCGCCTCCAGCACCACGCCGTTGGCGTAGGCGCCGTCGCCCGCGAAGCAGCAGGTCACCTTGCCGGTCTTGAAGTAGCGCGAGCTCATGGCCGAGCCCGTGGCGATCGGCACGCCGCCGCCCACGATGGCGTTCGCGCCGAGGTGGCCGGCCTTGAAGTCGGCGATGTGCATCCCGCCGCCGCGGCCCTTGCAGTAGCCGTCCTCTTTGCCGAACAGCTCCGCGATCGCGCGGTAGATGTGGCCGTCCAGCGCGGCTTCGATCAGCTCCTTCTTCTTGGTCGCGGCGCATTCGGGAATGCGCGCCTTCAGCTCCTCGCCGCTCATGCCGCGGATCGCGACGCAGCCCTTGGCCAGCGAGTCGCCGTGGCCGCGGTGGGTGGAGGTGATGAAGTCGTCGTAGTTCATCGCCGCGCAGCAGCCGACGGCCGTGGCCTCCTGGCCGATCGACACGTGCGTGGGGCCGCGGTACTCGTAGCCCTTGCAGGAGTCGTACGCGCCGGTGCGCAGCTTGACGATCATCTCTTCAAATTCGCGGATGATGAGCATGTCTTCCAACACGTCCACCGCTTGGGCGGCCGTGGTGTTGCCTGCGGCGATTTCGTCTTTCAGCGTGCCTTTGTACTGGTACGCCGGGATCTTGCCGAGATTGTACGTGGTGGGTTTGAAGCTGGGCTTGAGGGTGCTGAGGTAGTTGTTGTGGGCCATGTCTGTTTGTCCTGTTTGCGCGTTAAACGAGAATCGTTTCGACTCCGGCGCGTTGGAACGCCTTCCGTTCGGCGGGAGGCATCTGTTTGTCTGAGATCACTGTGGAAAGGTTCTTAATGATACCGAAACGGACGAAGCTCGTCTTTCCGAATTTCGAGCTGTCCGCCAAAAGCACGGTGCGCGACGCGCGCGCCATGGCCTGTTCCTTGGTGAATGCCTCGGCCGGGTCGGTCGTGGTCATGCCCGCCTCCGCCGACACGCCGATCGTGCCCATGAAGGCGACGTCGAGGTGCATCTGCTCCAGCACCGCGCGCGTCAGCGGGCCCACAAAGGTCTGGCTCAGGAGGCGGCACTCGCCGCCGGTCAGGATCATGCGCGGCCCGCCGCTGCTGAACACCTGCGCCACGCGCAGCGAGTTGGTCACGACCGTGAGCTGCGTCTGCGTTGTCAGGAGCCGCGCCAGCGCCAACACCGTGCTGCCGCCGTCGAGGTAGACGATGTCGCGCGGCCGGATCAGTTTCAGCGCGGCCTCGGCGATGCGCCCCTTCTCCTGGGCCGCCATCGAGGTCTTGTCGTCGAAAAGCGGCTCCTCAACGCGGCCCTCGGGCGCCACCGCGCCGCCGTGGATGCGCCGCAGCTCGCCAGACGACTCCAACGCCGCAAGGTCGCGCCGCACCGTGGCGGCCGAGACGCCCAGCTCAGAGGCCAGATCCTCGACACGCAGGATACCCCGCTCGCGGAGGAACCCCCGCAGCTTGCGCCATCTGGCCTCGGCCAGCTCTTTCGACACCGCATCGCTCATTCGTGATCACTTCTGCTCGTAAAACGCGCATAGTTAATCAAAAACGCGCACCGTACGCAAGCGAGAAGACTCCGCTCATCAGGCCCCGCGCGCCGCAGCCGTGTCGCGGTAGGTGTAGAAAGCGGTCTGGATGCTGAAGAGAATGGCGACCGCAAAGGTCATCCCGGCGTACAGCAGGAAGCGCGAGGTGCTGACCGAGCCGCTGTGGGCTCCCGCGCCGCTGCCGCCCAGAACCTTCGTGAGGCCCGCGACCAGCAGGTTGCCGAACGCGACCGTCAGCAGCCAGAAGCTCATGATCGTGCTCTTCATTTCCGGCGCGGCCTCGCGGAAGGCGAATTCGAGGCCGGTCGTCGATATCAGCACTTCGGCGGCGGTGAGAATGATATAGGGCGCGAGCTGCAGCAGGATGCAGAGCTGCGCACCGCCTTCGATGCGCGACTGGATCGCGGCCACGGCGAGGAAGGAGAGCGCGCCCAGAAACATGCCGGCGGCCATGCGCTTCAGAGGGGCCGCGTATTTCCCGATGCGCGGGTAGACGAGCAGAGTGAGCAGCGGCACCAGAAGCATGACGAGGGTCGGGTTCACGGACTGCATCTGCTCCGCGCCGAACGTCATTCCCAACACCTTGACCGGAACCATCGTCTGGCCCTGAAGCACCCAAGTCGAATTGGTCTGGTCGAAGAGCGACCAGAAGAACGGCACCAGCGCGAAGACGAACAGGATGGGCGGCACCGACCGGGCCGCGTCGACCTCGTGGCGGCTGAAGCGTCCGAGCGCGCCGTCCCAGAAGGGCTGCCCCGGCGAGCGCTTCGCGACCAGCGCCTGCCAGAGGACGGCGAAGAAGCCCGCGCTCCGGGTCTCGCGGCTTGACGGCACGCGCACATAATGCGGGGTGCCCAGCCAGAAGATGAGCGTCGCGATCGCCATCAGGATGCCGGGCACCCCGAACGCGAGGCTGAACCCCCAGCGGTCCTTGATCCACGGGATGACGAGGAACGAGAAGAACGAGCCGAAGTTGATCGCCCAGTAGAAGGCCCCGTAGGCTTTCTGCAGCAGGTGGTTCTGATCGGGCCGGAACTGGTCGCCGACGAAGGCCGACACGCAGGGCTTGATGCCGCCGGAGCCGAACGCGATCAGCGCCAAGCCGATGTAGAGGCAGGTCAGCTTTCCGTCCACGCCGCCGACCCAGTCGCTGCACGCCAGCACGCCGTGTCCGGCGCAGTAGAACAGCGAGACCCACAGGATGGTGTTGTAGCGCCCGATGAGCTTGTCCGAGAGCCAGGCGCCGACGAGCGGCATGAAATAGTTGACGAAGACGAACAGGTGGATGACGCCGGTCGCCGTGTCCGCGTCCTTGCCCAGCCCGCCCTTGAGCACGGCACCCGTGATGTACCCGGCCAGAACGCTGCGCATCCCGTAGTAGCTGAAGCGCTCGCACGCCTCGTTGCCGATGATGTATTTGATCTGCGACGGCCAGCGTGCGGCGCGGGATCCGGTAGGGGAACTTATCATGGTCTGCTCCTTCACATGTCACCGTTCGACGTGTGCCCGTAAGGGCATTCTCGGCAGGTTCGGCGAGCGCCTCACGGCGCCACTACAAACACGAGCGCCTCACGGCGCCACTACAAACACGAGCGCCTCACGGCGCCACTACAAACACGAGCGCCTCACGGCGCCACGACAAACACGAGCGCCTCACGGCGCCACTACAAACACGAGCGCCTTTTTCAACTCACAAACAGTTTTGCGTTTACACCAAGGTCAAGGTGTTCTAATTTGATATCCTTTTCTTTTGTGGCACATCCTATTGTTTCATCAAACGAAGGGCAAGCAGGGAATTATGAAGAACGTATTATCGCTTGGCATTGCACTCTTGTCCGCGCTGGCCGTCCGCGCCTCGGCGCAACCGACTGAGAACACCATCGAGATCCCCTACACCCGTTTCGTCCTCGACAACGGGCTCACGCTTCTGGTCCACGAGGACCACAAGGCGCCCATCGTGGCCGTGAACGTCTGGTATCACGTCGGCTCGAAGAACGAGAAACCGGGCAAGACCGGCTTCGCGCACCTGTTCGAGCACCTGATGTTCAACGGCAGCGAGAACTTCAACGACGACTTTTTCAAGGCCACGGAAAAGGTCGGCGCCACGGACATGAACGGCACGACGAGCGAGGACCGCACCAATTACTTCGAGAACGCGCCGAAAGACGCGCTGGACTACCTGCTCTGGCTCGAGTCCGACCGCATGGGCCACATGGTCGGCGCGATCACGCAAGGCCGGCTCGACGAGCAGCGCGGGGTCGTGCAGAACGAGAAGCGGCAGGGTGAGAACCAGCCCTACGCCATCGCCTATCAGCTCATCACGAAAACCATCTGGCCGGCCGGGCACCCGTATTCATGGACCGTCATCGGCTCGATGGAAGACCTGAACGCCGCCTCGCTCGACGACGTCCGCGAGTGGTTCAAGGCCTACTACGGCGCGGCCAACGCCACGCTCGTCGTGGCCGGCGACGTGACTCCGCAGGAGGCGCTCGAAAAGGTGAAGAAGGCTTTCGGCAGCATCCCTCCGGGCCCGCCCATCGCGCGGCAGTCGGCCTGGCTCGCCAAGCGCAGCGGCATGCAGCGGCAACGCGCCGAGGACCGCGTGTCGCAGGCCCGCCTCTACAAGGTCTGGAACATCCCGAACTACGGCACGACCGCGGGCAACCTGCTCGAACTCGTCGGCGACGTGCTCTCCAGCGGCAAGACCTCGCGGCTCTACAAGCGGCTGGTCTACGACGACCGGATCGCCACGGACGTGAGCGCCTATGCGGACCTGAGCGAGATCGCCGGCACCTTCAACATCACGGCCACGTCCGTTCCCGGCACGGACCTCGCCAAGATCGAGAAGGCCATCGACGAGGAGCTGGCGCGGTTTCTCAAAGAAGGGCCGACCTCACGCGAGCTGCAGCGGGTGAAGACGCAGTTCGAGGCTGGCTTCATCCGCGGCATTGAGCGCATCGGCGGCTTTGGCGGAAAATCCGACCAACTGGCGTGCAACAGCGTGTATCTCGGCAACCCCGATTACTACAAAGTCGAGCTGCGGGAGGTCCGCGAGGCCACGGCGCGGCAGCTCCGCGACACGGCGCGGGAGTGGCTTTCCGACGGCCAGTACGTGCTCGAAGTCCGGCCCTTCCCGAAGTACGCCAGCGGCACGAACGACGTGGACCGCTCCAAGCCGCCGGTGCCGGAACTCAAGCCCGAGGTCCGCTTCCCGGCCCTGCAGCGCGCGACGCTCTCCAACGGACTGAAGGTGGTCCTCGCCGAGCGCCCCAGCATCCCGATCGTGCAGTTCAACCTGCTCCTCGACGCCGGCTTCGCGGCGGACTCCCTCGCGACGCCCGGCACCGCGAAGCTCGCCATGGACATGCTCGCCGAAGGCACGAAGCGGCGCACGGCGCTGGAGATCAGCGAGGAGCTGGCCCTGCTGGGCGCGAATATCGGCGCGGGGAGTACGCTGGACACCTGTTCCGTCTCGCTCAACACGCTGCGGCAGAACCTCGACGCCGCGCTCGACCTCTATGCCGACGTGATCCTGAACCCGGTGTTCCCCGCAACCGACTTCCTGCGGCGGCAGGAGCAGCGCCTGGCCGGCATCAAGAGCGAAAAGACCGAGCCGGTCACCATGGCCCTGCGCGTCTTTCCCCAACTGCTCTACGGCCCCCGGCACGCCTACGGCAACCCCTTCACCGGCTCGGGCACGGAGGCCAGCGTCTCCAAGCTGACCGCCGCCGACATGCAGCGGTTCCACGCCACCTGGTTCAAGCCGAACAACGCCACGCTGGTGATCGCGGGCGCCACCACGCTGGCCGAAATCACGCCGAAGCTGGAGCGGCTCTTCCGCGCTTGGGAACCCGGCGCGGCGCCGCAAAAGAACCTGGCGACCGTAGCCCAGCGCGAGAAACCGTCGGTGTACATCATCGACCGGCCCGGCTCGATCCAGTCCGTGGTCTACGTCGGCAACCTCGCGCCGCCGAAGGCGAACCCCGAAGAGCTTGCCATCGAGCTGGCGAACAAGATCCTGGGAGGCGATTTCACGTCGCGCATCAACATGAACCTGCGAGAGGACAAGCACTGGACCTACGGCGCGCGCAGCTCGATCGCCGCGGCCCGCGGCCAGCGCCCGTTCGTGACGATGGTGCAGGTGCAGGGGGACAAGACCAAGGAGACGATGCAGGAACTCGACAATGAGCTGCGCGGCATCCTCGCCGCAAAGCCGGTCACCGACGCCGAGTTCGCGAAGGTTGTCACGAACCAGACGCTCAAGCTGCCCGGCACGTGGGAGACCATCGGCAGCGTGTGCGGCGCGCTGAACGAGATCGTTTGCTTCGGGCTGCCGGACGACTACTTCCAGACCTATTCGGGCAAGATCCGGGCGCTGACCAAGGATTCGGTTTCCGCGGCCGCGAAGACCGTGGTTCAGCCGGACCACCTCGTCTGGGTGGTGGTCGGAGACCGCGCCAAGATTGAGGCGGGCATCCGCGAGCTCAACTTCGGCGAAGTCGGTTTCCTCGACGCCGACGGCAACCCCGCGGCGAAGTGACACGTTCCTCCTTTCCCCCGTCGGACAAGAGTTGAACACTCAACGCTGAACGTTCAACTCTCAACGCTCAAGTGAAATAGCCGCAGGGAAAGCAAAGATAGAGCGCTTTCGCTGGAGGGCGAGCGTCCCCGCGAGCCGCAGACGACGGGACGCCGCCCAGAGCAAGGCTGCGCTTACTGTCTCCCGTCGCGCTGGAAATCCCGTCTCCGTGCGGGCCGCGGCTCGCGGGGACGCTCGCCCTCCAGTTTCCGCGGCACAGGTGCCCCGCCCGGGGCTCAATACCATCAAACTGATGCCTAAATACGGGCCGCGTGCAGTCCGTCGTGAAGCTCCAGAGCGCGATCTCCGGGCGCGGCGGACGGCTCGGGGAGCCGTCCCCATCGGAGAGATTATTTTACAAGAGCCTCCAGCGGTAGAGAACAACAGGGCGGGCACAGTGTGCCCGCCCTGCCTGAGATTCCGTCTTGAGCAGAATGCGGGCCCGAGCGACCCACATCCTGCTCAACCGAGTTTTTACTGGATGCTAATGATGGTTCCCGGATTGTATTTCGGCGTGAACTTGACATTCTGGAACACCGCTTCCGAAATGAGTCCGCCGTTGTGCGAAGTCACGGCCAGTCCTACGCTGATGTTCTGGTTCCACGCGCTGATATCGATTTCGTTGTCCGCATCCCACGGAACGAGGTTGCCGTCCACGTAGAACGTCAACTTGGCCCTGTGCCGGACCACCTTGAAGGTCACCGGGATCGTATTGGAGTTCTGGTTGATGACGCCAGGGGCTCGGCCATCCGAGCCCTCGCCCGTGTTCCAGCGCCGCTGGAAGTTGCGACCGTTATTGGACGACTGGACAACCGAGATGTGGCGCGAACCGCCCGTCAGGCTCTCGCGCACCATCAACCCCGCCTTGGACCAATCGTTCGCCCACTGCTGGAAGGTCAGCGTGGCCTCGAACTCGAAATCGTGGACGGTTTGCTGGCTCAGGAAGTGGAATTGATCCGAATTGTTCCAGATGTCGTCGCCGGCGCCGCTGACCTTGCAATCGAAGGCCGTAGGCGTGCCGCTGATCACGACGTGCCCGGGCCGGTCGGCCGATGTGTCGATATCTCCGTTTCTCCACTGGCCGAACTCGTGGGCCGAACCGGGTGCCACGAGCCGGGGCGCGGGCTGCTGCGTGCTGAGCGGGATCATCGCCGATGCCGGGATTACCTCGAAGTTGCCGCTGCCGTAACCGAGTCCGGTCTTCCAGCGCAGGTTGTAATACGCACCTCCGTTGCCGTTCTCGAACAGGATATGGACCGGTACGCGCTTGCCCGCCTCCAAGTAGACCGCGCCGGAGGTGATGTAGTTGCCTGTGTAACCCCAGACGTTCATGATGAGCTGGCTGTTCAGCCACACGCCGAACGAGTCGTCGGAGTGGCTCTGGAACCAGTAGTAGCCCGTATACGGCGGCGAAATCCAACCGTCCCACATCATCATGAAGAAATCGGGCCCGATCGCATTGCCGTCCTGTGAAGTCGCGGCATCGATGATGGGAGTCGTATCGTTGACTTTGTTCCAATCTGTCACGGCGTTCACAACCGCGTGGGCCGGGAGATGGAGTGCGACCGGGCCGTGACCTTGGTCATTGTTGCGCTCGCGCAGATACTCGGTATAGAGGCCCGTGCCGCCGCCGTTGACGCTGCCGTCCGAGATACCGTACGGCTGGGTGGCGACCAGCAGGTCGTTCGATCCGCCGCCCGCCAGCGCACCCATCTTATAGGTGGTCTGCATGCGGTAGAAGTAGAGGGTGTTGACCGCAGGAATCGGGTCGACATAGGTGAACCCCGGCGCAGGGGCATCGCCCAACGCCGTGCCGAGCTGATCCGGCCGGTTGGAGCGGTAGACCGTGTAGTTATTAACTTCGCCGTTCAGTGCGTCGGCCCAATAGTACTCCACATTCGGGAGCGCGTCCTTGGTCTGCCGGGTCTTCATCGGCGTCTCCGCCGCCGTATTCACCACCGTTGCCTGGTGACTGGCAACCGTCACGTTAAAGGCTCCGCCCAGCGACGTGAAGAGGCTGATCGAGTCGAACACGCCTGTCGCGGTCTGCGCCACATCGCCCGAGAAGACCGTCAGGCCCGCGTTGAGCGTTCCTGTAAGTGTGGTCGTCAGCTCCGCGACGCTCACCCAGCCGCCGGAACTCGCCGTGCGGTAATAGGCCTGGATGTTGCCGCCGCGCCGCGTCAGGCGCAGGTCGGACGGCGTCTCGGGCACGGTGTAGGTCGTCACTGTGGGCGTACCGCCGTCGGCAGAACGCACAGCAAGAGCCACTTGGCGCCCCGAGCCGTCGCCCGTCGACGCCACGACCAGAGAAACCGCAACCGCGTTGTCCGCGTTGGAACTTCGCACCGAGAGCCCCGCCGCCATGCCTGCCGGCGTCGGCGCGGTCAGCGTCACCTTGGCGGCCAGGTCAAAGTCCGTCGCGCAGGACTGCCACGCGAAGTGCCCGTCATCCCGGCCCGTCGCGGGGTTGATGCCTAAGCCGCCGGAGGTCAAGGTGAAAGCCTTCGTCGTGTAGTCGTAGAACGCATTGCCGAAGCGCGGGCTGTCGCCGACATCGCGGTGCTGCCACGGCTGCGGGAAGGGTTGCAGAGCCGACTGCGGGACAATCGACGGCGTGTCCGTGCCCTTGAACCATTTGAGGTGGATCTCCTGCCCGCCATCGCCCTCGGCGAACTCGATACGGATCGGGTAGCGCCGGCCGGCTTCCATCCACACCGGGATCGTGTACATCTCGGTCATGTTGCGGTAGCCTGGCTGGCTCATGATCTGCAGGCCCTCGAACCACATGTAAAAATCATCGTCGGTGGATTGCACGAACCCATACACGCCTGATTCAGGGGGCGTGATGGTGCCGGTCCAATACGCTTGGAAATAGTTAGGATTGCCGCCGCCTGTAAGTCCGCTGGTGGCAGAGGACGGATATCCGGTCGCAAACCACGGGTTGTCGATATTGGGATCCACGCGGGCACCCACCAGTGTCAGCGGCGATCTCGGCTGATAGTACTCGACCGCCAAACCGTTGACTGGAGCAGCCGGGGCAGTGAAACCGACGGTCCGCCGCGCCGCCAAGCTCGTGCCGACCAGGACGTTGTTGGTGACCCCGCCGACGTCCACCTTTGCATAGACCCGATAGAGGTAGGAGACTCCCGCACTCGCCGTGGCGTCGGAATATGTCAGCACGCCCGCCGCCGTGTCGCCCAAGGCTGCGAAGGCCCCGCCCGATCCGGCCGCGCGCTCGACCGCATACCCGACCACCGTGCCGCCGGCGACCGCAGGATCGCCGATCCAAGCCACAGACACATTGGGTTCGGCTACCGTTGCCGTCACCAGGTTGCGGGCCTTGACGTCCCCGAAGTTGACAGTCAGGATGTCGGGTCGTCCGGCATCCCCACCCCCCCAGCGCGAGACCAGCAGGCCCACGTTCATGGAGCCGAAGAGCGTCGTCTGGGTCCGTTCGTTCAGCTTAATCCACTGGTCATAAGCTGGAGCATTGGTGCTGCCCCAAGATGTGAAGAGGTTGCCTTGCCGCACGAAGCGCAGGCGCGCGTCAATGCCCGGCGCGAAATTGACTACCGCGTTCTCGTCGTTCCACCCGTCGTACTGGCGCATCGAAAACTCGGCGCGCGCGCCCTCGGCGCCGCCTTTGGTGCGAAAAACCGAGATGTGTGCGGCATTGGCCATGATCGAACCGCGCATCATCAATCCGACACGCGCCCACTCGCCGAATGGGGCGGTGATCGCCGGGATGGTCGCCATGATTTCGCAGTCGCCCGCGAGCGGTTTAAAGACGAAACGTCCGCGGTCATCGTTACCCCATATGTCGTCGCCGCTGCCATTGACCGTGATGTTCACCGCGCTGCCCACAACCGCATACGACGCCTCGTTTCCGTAGCCATTCCCCGAGAAACCCATATCCACCCACCCGGTCGGCGGCGCCGCCTGAACCCAACCCGCCAAACCGAGAAGCGCCGCAGCATAGACCCATCTGATGTCATACTTCATGAGATGAACTCCTTCTTTTGTTGACCTTTAACTATTTGTTGAAACGACCACACGATACAGGCGGAAAGATACTCATTTCGCTTGATTCAGTTAATGCAAAAGCTGCAAAAGCTCACCCAATTGCTAACTTGTCAGGGTAGGGGAAGGGTGGTCAGCCCGCCGCCCGCAGAGCGGGAGCAAACGGATTGGCAACATTCGTAGATTGAGAGTTGAGAGTTCAAACAAACGTTCAACGCTCAAGGTATAGGGACGCCTCCCCGAGGCGTCCGCAGAGGATTACAGTCTACGCGCGGGCCACGAGCAGTCCGTCGTGAAGCTCCAGAACGCGGTCGCAGAGGGCGGCGGTCTCGGGCGAGTGGGTCACCATCACCAGGGCGAGTTCGCGCGTGCAGGAGAGCCCGAAGAGCAACTCCATGATCTGCGAGCCGGTCATGCGGTCGAGGTTGCCGGTCGGCTCGTCCGCCAGGATCAGCGCGGGCTCGTTGATGAGGGCGCGCGCCAGCGCCACGCGCTGCTGTTCGCCGCCGGAGAGTTCCAGCGGCATGTGCGTGGCGCGGTCCGCCAGCCCCACCTGCTCCAACAGCGCCAGTGCCCGCTGACGCATCTGCGGCCGCGTGATCTTGAGCACGCCGGTCATGGCGGGCAGCATCACGTTCTCGGTGACATCCATCTCGGGCAAGAGGTGATACGACTGGAAGACGAACCCGATCTTGGCCGCCCGCACGGCGGTGCGCACGCGCTGCGGCACCGCGTAGAGCGGCTGGCCGTCCACGCGGACCTCGCCCCGCTCGGGCCGGTCCAGCCCGCCCAGCACATGCAGGAGCGTGCTCTTGCCGGCGCCGCTGCGTCCGACGATCGCCACGCGCTCGCCTTTGTCCACAAGGATCGACGCGCCTTTCAGCACGTCCACGCGCTTGTGGGGCAGGATGTAGGTTTTATGGAGATCTGTGGCTTCGAGCATATTCTTCTTTTTCTGGGCGACCCGCCGGTCGCC
>JANYBJ010000104.1 GCA_025360845.1 bacterium | reverse complement strand
GTGAGATCGTTGCTATTCTGCCGCGGACACCCGGCCCGTGTTCGCCTCGAACACCGGCGCTCCGGCCGCGGCGGTTTTCATGGTGACGGCGAAGAGCCGGATACCCAGTGTCCGCGGGTCATTGGAGGCGGCGTTCAGCTTTTGTGGAACCCACCCGTTCGAGCGCACTTCGAGCGTGATCCGATCCGCCGCAGTTGGCGGAAGCTCCGCGGTGAGCCCCGCTCCGGCTTTGAGCGGCGCAAGCCGCTTGCCGTCAAGATAGAGCCCGGACTCCTCTGAAACAGCCGCTTCCGGAACCAACGCATCCAAGGTGATCGTGTAACGCGCATTTGCCGCCACGGGCAATGTCAGCAGCGAGCCCGGCATGGACCAGCGGCCCGGCGGCTCGATGGGCTCGCGCCCGTGCCAGCCGCGCAGGTAGCGTCCGTCGCCCGCTCCCACGCGGACGCGGTAGTGCACGAGCGCCTCCCGCGTCCAGTCGATGGCCGCGCCCGTCTCGTTCAACGCCGTCTGCGCCCGGCCGCCCGCGCGGTTCTCGACCAGAAAACCGCCAGGCGCCTGATTTCCCGTAAGGATGGCCGAGGTCACATTGGAGCCGACCAGCACGCTCAGGTTCTCCTCGCCGAAGGTACACCCCTGCACGATCGCCTTTCCGGCATCCAGCTGGATCGCCGACGAGCCCGCGCCGCGGTTGTCCCAGTTGACGAAGTTGCAGGCGCTGGCCGTGAACTGGCCCGTCGAGCTCCGCATCCACACGCACCGGTCGATGGGGCCCCAAAACGAGCAGTTGACCAGGCTGACCTTGCCCTCGGCCTCGGGCCCGACTTCCAGACACACGGCATCGGTGCTGCTCCAGCGTCCCACGAATTCACCGTTGGAGATCAGCAGCCCGGGGGGCTGGGCCTGCTCCACCAGGACGGCCCGCTGGCAGGAGTCCGCCCCAAGGCCCAGGAAATTCCCGTTCGCGCTGCCTTGCGCGGATTTTGAAAACTTGTAGCCGACGCCGTAGCCGAAGCAGAAGGTGTTGAGCACATAATGCCAGTCGGTGCGGGAGAACTCAAAGGCCACGCCCTGGGTGTTCACCCATTTGCAGTAGGGATCGTCGGCCACGTAACAGACCCCGAACGGCCAGAAATGGACGTTCTCGATGTGGCCGATGTCATAGCACTCGTCCACGAAGATGCCGCGTTTGCTGGGATATCCGGTGACGTTGCGCACGAGATGCCGGTGGGCGAGCACCAGCTTGATGCCCTCGTAAGGATTCAGCAGCAGGCAGTCCAGAACCCCAACATTCTCCGTGCCTTGCGACAGCACGCAGGGCGGATACGGAACCGGCGGCACATCCGTCTGCTTCCACTCGGGATAAGCGATGATCAACCCCGCGATCACCGAGTTGTTGCCGGCGAGCCGGATGAAGGGCGGGCCGTCGGGCGCGCCGCGCCCCGCGTAGGCGAACAGGACCGTGCCGGTCAGGTTCGTGATCGCGACCGGCCCCGAAGTCGGCGGCATGCGGTAGACGCCCTGGAGCGTCACGTTGGCCGGAACCGAGAGTCCGCCGTTGATGCGGTAACGTCCGGCCGGCACGTCCACGACCCCGCCGCCGGCCCCGCCCGCCTCGTTGAGCAGCCGTTGGAAGACCGGCGTGCAGTCGTCCTGCCCATCCGGTTTGGCGCCGGCCTCAAGCACGTTCCAGCGTGAAACCCCGGCCTGGCCACAGACAAGGATGGGCATCAGCGCCAGAAGCAAAGCCAACCTCCGCCAGCCTACGTTCATCTCGTTGTGTCCAAACACATTCATTCGGTTTCTCTTCCAAGGTAGGGACGCCTCCCCGAGGCGTCCGCGTATAGCCAACCCAACTTAATCGAACGCTCAACGTTCAACCCTCAACTCTGAAGTATAAAGACTTGGACGTTGGGAGTTGCGCGTTGAAAGTTTAACTTCTTTACACTCCGGGAACCTCCCAGCCTTTGCGGTACGTGCGCCGCAGCAGCTTGTTCGCCGCCTCGGAATTCGTGATGCGCGCCCGCGCCGCATCCCATTTCAGCACCGTGCCCGGCTCACGTATCGCCACGGTGCCGAGGATGATCGTCTCGGCCATCGGCCCGGTCTGCACGAAGTGCGATTCGCACATCTCGCCGCCGAGGCAGGCGTCGAGGAAGTGGTGGTAGTGGTTGCGGCCCGACAGCTTGGGCTTGACCCGGCCCTCGAACTTGCCTTTGGGCAGGAGCACCGGACCGCCCGTGTGCGGCAGCAGCAGCGCGCCCTCCGTGCCGATCACCATGGAGGATTCCGCCGGATATTCGTTGAAGCCCGCCTCTTTGGCCATGGCCTGAACGTCCGCGGGCGGGAACATCAGCCCGTCGAACCATTCAATCGTGAACTCCTTGCCACCCGACTTCTCGTTGCCGGCAAACACCCAGGTGATATGGTCGCTCTGCGGCCACACGTCCGCCCGCCGCGCCGGCGTGTTCTTCCACGACTCCTGCACCTCGGCGGTCACCGACAGCGGCGCCGTCAGGCCGAGCCCTTTCCAGACCGCGTCGAAAATGTGGCAGCCGATGTCGCCGGACCAGCCCGTGCCGAAGTCCTGCCACGCGCGCCACTTGGCAGGGTGATAGATGGCAGGCGCGTACTCGCGGACCGGTGCGGTGCCAAGCCAGAGATCCCATGACAGCTGGGCGGGGGCAGGCTCGCCCTTGGCCGGGCGCGGGCCGAGCAGCCGATAATCATCGATCGCTCCCGGACGGTTCGAACAGAGGATGATGCGCTTGACGGTGCCGACCGCGTTTTCGCGCAGGAGCTGGACAGCCATGCGGTCGCCTACGCCCGAGGCGTGCTGCGTGCCGAGTTGGGTGACCAGTCCCGAGTGCTTGACGGCCTTCGCCAGCGCGCGGCACTCGGCCACATCGTGACAGAGCGGCTTTTGGCAGTAGACGTGCTTGCCTGCGCGGATGGCCGACATCGCGATCAGGGCGTGCATATGATCCGGCACGGCGGCGTTGACCGAATCGATCTTGTCGCCCTCTTTGGCCAGCATCTCGCGCCAGTCGGTATAGCGGCGCGCGTCCGGCGCGATGGTGCCTGCACGGTCCAGCGTGTTCTTGTCCACGTCGCAGATCGCCACGATCTGGGCGCGCGGATGCGACTGGAAATTCTTGAGATCGTTGTCGCCCATGCCGCCCACGCCGATGCACGCATGGGCGATCTTGCCGTTCGGCGAGACGCGCTTCGGCTTGGCCGAAACGCACCCCGCGAATAACCCCGCAGCCGACACGGCGGCCGAAGCCGCCAGAAACGCTCTTCTGTTCATCGAGTTCATCCTGATTTTCTCCCCTTCGTTTTCTACTTATTCCGACAAGTGACTCCCTCTGTCAGCCCGCGCAAACGCGGCTGCGCCCGTTCCAACAGCCCTGCGATCCTGATCCGTTCGTCCGGCGAAGAAGCGTCTCCCCACAGGGCGGCCAGAAGTTGCTCGAAGGCCTCGACGCCCACTGCCGCATCGCGGCGGAGCACATCGAACACGGGCGTCTGAGGCCGGTCGGGATGGGCCGACAACGCATGCAGGCCGGCAAGCGCACCCACCGCCAGACACGCCGGTTCGATCCCGGCTGCCATGCAAAGCCGCATCGCCCCGAAGATCCGGTCGGAGCACCCCAGCTTCCGCAACGGGTCGCGGGTGGCGCGGGCCACCGTGTCCGCCAGATGGGGGTTCGTCATCCTGAGGAGCAGATCCTCGGCATAGCGGCGAACGCCCTCCGGCGTGAACAGCGGGTCGCCGTGCTGTCCATAGCGTGCGATCAGCGCGGCTCCGGACTCGCCGATGAAGGCGCTCCGCACGAGCGTCAGAATCTCCGGCCGGTCGCGGAGATCAGATAAGAGGGGCACGCCGCAGGCCTCGCCCAGAAACCCCAGCATCGTGTGGGCCGCGTTATGGCCGTATAGCTTGGCTTCCTCAAAAGGCAGCAGCTCCTCTTTTTCCTCAAAGGCCGCAATCCCCGGCGTGAACCCGGGCAGTCGGATCTTCGAGACCAGGATGCGGTTGAACGACTCCACCAGAAAGGCCCGCGGAAAACCCGGAGCGATCGGCGCAAGCCCGCGCCGCGCAAGTTCGCCCGGATCGCTGATGACCTGGCTCATTTTGCCGATGACCGTATTCAGCATCTGCACGGGGCGCAGGCCCGCGCCGCTACCCGAGGCGGCCTTCACGTCCCGCTCCAGAATCTCGGCCGCATGATTGTTGTTCTCGGCGGTGTAGACGACCGTCTGCCCTGCCCCGCCGACAGACAGCCCTTCCGCCAGAAGCCGGGCCACGCTGGTCTCCCCGCCGCGCGCATAGAAGGCGACCGAGGGAAGCGACGTGACGACCTCCGTCGCCCTGCCGAGCGCGTGCCGCAGGCGCCTCAGATCGTCCGCGTCGCTCAGGTTGAGCAGCAGGACGTCATCGACCTGAACAACCTCAACGCCGGCGGAAGAGGCCACATTCACGGCATAGCGGTTGCCGTTGCCGCGCACCGCGTCAACGAGCGCCGGGTCAACCTCGGCCACCGCGATCTCCGAAAAACGCCCGCTGTCGCGCGCCTCTTTCGCAAAGAGCCCGGCCTGTATCGGCCCGAAGCCGAATCCTGCAAACACATGGTTCACGTCGCTCATTCCTTCAACCTTCTGTCCTGTCGGTAGGCGCGGTTCCCCGAACCGTCCGCGGACGCCTCGGGGATGCGTCCCTACCCTGTTCTTTCGCTCACGGAACCTTGGCCAACGCGGCGGTGAGCTCTTCGAAGCTCGCGAACTCCCGCCCGCTGCGCACGACCGCCAGCAGCGCGTCCAAACTCGCGATGCTCTTGTAGCGGTCGTTCAGCGGCGCTTTAATGAACAGCGAAGCCATCAGGTTGCCCGCTTGGACCGCCTCCTCCACGTTCAGGGTGCCGTCTAGGAAGGCCTCCCGCTGCTTGGCGATGGTCGCGATCAGCCCGCCCCTGAACGAGTCGCCTGCACCCACCAGGTCGATCACGCTGCCCGCCATGAAGCGCGACGGACAGAAGACGGTCTCGTGGATACGGTCGTCCGGGCCCACGAGCCGGGCATAGGCCCCGTTCTTAACGGTCACGCCGAACAACTGCGTGCGCCGCTTGCCGTTTCCGGCGAAACGCTCCGTCACGTAGTCCAGGAAGCTCAGGCTGCTGTCATGGTCGTTGCCGCTGGGCGTGCGGTGCGCGGTATCCAAGGTGTTGCGGATCATGCGGGCTTCATCGACCGACGTGAAGAAGACGTCCAGCTTGCCCAGCAGCGGAAGCAGCAGACCGTAAGCGGGAACCGGCTCGCCGCGCTCGATCAGCGCCTGAGGGTTACCGGTCAGGGTGTGGCTGTCCGCAATGGTGATGCAGCCTTGCGCGCGGCACCACGACACAAAGCCGGCCAGGTCCTTGCCTTCATGGGCGTCGCCTCGGTCAGAAAGCCCAGAGTACATGTAGTACACAACGCCGGGGGCGAGCCGCTGGACATGCGGCTTGAACGCTTCAAAATCGAAGTCGTTGTTGGCGTTCGGGAAGTAGGCGATGCCCCCCCGCTCGCTGTTCAGGGACTCGTGAATGAAGGTGGTCCCGGTCGGCAGCGTGGGGTGAACGAGCGTGGCCGACATGTCGACGCCGTTTTCGGCCAGGATGTCGTAGAAGGCGCGCCCCTGGATGTCGAGTCCCCCGAAGGCGCCCTTACCCAGGTTCGTTCCGACCGCCACCCGAAGTCCGGCATGGGCGAGAAGCGGCGCCGTATTGCCGGGACCGCCGGCCGTCACGCAGCCCCGTTCAACATACCCTTTGAGCTGCTCCTGAGTATACGACGGCATGTCCGCCGTCGCGCACTTGGCCAGACCGCCCGCGCCGACCAGCCGGTCGGTAAACTCGAAATCCGGACTTCTAATATCCAGAACCGCTGTGTTTAAAATCAGAACATCGGTAGCCATACTTCTCACCTTACCCCTTAATCGAGCCTTGAAGAATCGGCGAACGCGACACGCGCAGCCCCCTGAAGAACCAGTCCGTCGTCATATCCGCGCTGCCGGCGACCGGCACAAGTCCCGCCGCATACTGGCCGCTGACGGAAGGCTTGTTGATGACCAGGTTCAGCGGCACCGCGGAGTTCTCGTTGACGACCGCCAGCTCCTCGCTCTCCGGGTGCAGATTGGACCAGCAGTGCTCGGCCGCGCCGAAATCGGTCCGGGCAATGTAGAGCTTCTCGCCCCGGTTCAAGATCAGCGGCACGAGTCCCTGCGTCTCCCCTTCGAGCCCTGCGGGAATGAGGAAAGAGGAGGCCTGCTTCTGCCCCCGGTCGCGTGCGGGCTTCAGATAGGCGCGGGCCGCGTTGACCGGGTGGTCAAACACATGCTCGTCGACAAACACGCACAGCCGGCTGCGCTGGGGGTCGCTGAGCATGGTGAAATCCTCGAACTTCGCCGGGATCGTGTCGATGTAGCCCCGCTCGCCCCACAGGCTCTCCACCGTCCGCTTCGAATCCTCGATCATCACATACGTCCACGCGCGCGGCCATGTGGCGTTCGGCGGCTCAAAGTCATTGAGCAACAGCCGGGCATCGATCGTCCCGGGCGGCACGCTCGTTCCGCCGGACCACACCGCAGGGTCCAAGGCGAAGACCGTGTGGTGTCCGTGCCGGATCAGGAAGGGTGAAACAAGGCCCTTGTTGCACACCGCATCGTTGATGCCGAGGTAAATGGCGATCACGGTCTCCGGAACATCCGGCACCAAATGCGCAAGCTCCAGAACATTGATGTCCTCCCCCGTCGTCAAATAGTGGGGCATCCGCTGCAGTTGCCCGTAGGCGGTTGTCAGAAACTCCCGGTAATCCCCCGGCTTCAACGTGGAGGCCTGAGGGACCACGATGTTTCGCTTCAGCTCCATGCTCATCTCTTTACTCCCTGTGTCATAAAAAAAGCGCCTTGTGTGCTTGGGGTCGATCGACACGACGCCGGCAACGCCAAACCACCATAACACAGCCATCATACAGCAACAAAGGGCCGAGATGAAATAAGAAAAGCGAACAAAAAACATAGTTGTTATAACAACTTGATTTATAATTGTGCCATATTTTAAAGCATATTTTTATTTTTCAATATTTGCTTGCTTCATTTGTTATAACAACTATAGTTGCCGCCCTTCAAACACGACAGTGTCGTGTCTCTTAAAGGGCGACAGAGAAAGTGAGACGCGCATGAACGCCGGTCACGACCAAACGAAGCATCACCTTGTTTTCGAAGCGCTGAAGAACGAGATCATCGCGGGCAAGTATAAGGAAGGCGAGCGCTTCCCGACGGAGTGGGAACTGGTCGGACGGTTTGGCTATTCACGCCCGACCGTCACGCGTGCCTTGCGCGATTTGCAGGCCGATGGCTTTCTGGAGCGCCGTCAGGGTTCGGGAACCTTTCTGACGGCCGGAAAAAGGCTGCTCAAGGGCTATTTCGGCATGATTATCCCCAGCCACGGATCGATCGAGATTTTCACGCCCATCTGCGCGGCCATCTCGACTTACAGCCAAGATTTCGGATACACGCTGCTCTTCGGCCACGCTTCCGCGGAGACCTTTGAAGAGCAGGAAAAACGGCTGCTGGAACTCTGCGCCCAGTACATCCGGCAAAAGGTGGCCGGGGTTTTTCTGGAGCCCCTGCTGGAGCTGAAGCCGGAGCATGAGACCGTCAACCGGAAAATCCTGAAGACCTTTGAGGCCAGCCGGATCCCCGTCGTGCTCCTTGACCGCGACATCGTCCATTTCCCGCTGAGAAGCGCGTATGACCTCGTCGGGATCGACAACCTCAGCGCCGGATACCGTCTCGCCGATCACCTCATCAGGAACGGCGCGCGGAAGATCATCTTCATGACGCACCAGCAGCTTGCCCCGACGGTGCAGCAGCGGATCGCCGGGATGTGTGACGCGCTGATCAACGCCGGCATCCCTTGGGATGTGTCAACCATCGCCTACGGGAACGCGGGCGACCGGTCGTTTGTCCGCTCGGTGATCGGAAAGACGAGGAAAAATCGCCCCGACGCCGTCATCTGCGCCAACGACACGACCGCCTTGCAGTTGATTTCCACGCTGGCCGAACTCGGCCTGCGCGTGCCCGAGGATATCCGGATCACGGGCTTCGACGACGTGCAGCACGCGAAGCTGGTCTCGCCGGCGCTGACCACCGTGCGCCAGCCCTGTGCCGAAATCGGGACGCTCGCCGCCAAAACCCTGATCCGCCGCATCCTCGACCCGAACACGCCTCCCCACACGATCCTGCTGCACGCCCCGCTCGTCGTCCGCAAGTCGGCCTGAGCCCCAGAGCGTTTCTATTTGACCCGATTTGCGGCTCGCCCGGCGGACGAGCCCTACCGGGAACATGCAAGAAGCAGCAAAACGGGGACCTTCAGCGGTAGGGACGGACCGCCGGGCCGTCCGTTCATGAGCATTGAAGGGTCAAATAGAAACGCCCTGGCATGCGCCGCTCTGCGGCATCTTGCCGATAACTTGGCCATTTTGTCGCACGTCAGCCATGTTGAAACCGGTAGGGCGGTTTCGCCGAAACCGCCGCGGACGGCTCGGCGAGCCGTCCCTACCATGCATTCGAACCATTCGTTGAAAAAGTTACCAATCCGTTTGCTCCCGGAACCCCGCGCGGTTGGCTTGCCT
>JANYBJ010000079.1 GCA_025360845.1 bacterium | reverse complement strand
GTTTCCTTGTCGACTCCGGAAGGTTCCGGTTTCGCGACGTTCAACGCGGTCGCCGGGGGCGACGGGCTGCTGATGGGTTCGATGGTGGCGGTCGGGCTGGTTTTCGAAAAGACCCCGTACTGCATCGACTGTTTGCCTTGCGATCTTTTTCATGTCAACGCGGTCATGATCCCGGAGGGGCTGGAACTCGGCTCGCCCTCCTACACCTGGGACTGGTCGGCGGGTTACGCGTACCCGCAGGCGGGCGGGGGCGTGGCCGTTTCAACCGACTTAAGCCTCTGGCAGGCGGAGGAGGAGGGCGTGCTGTCCTGCACCTTCTCCGCCTCGGGAGTCTCGCCGAAGACGCACAGCCTCACGATTAAGTCTTGTGGCAGCTACACGAACAGCCCCCCTTACGTGGACCCCTACATCCGTTGCCTGCCCGTCGCGAGTTCTGCCACCAACATCTACGTGATGCGCAGCGATCCTTCGCCGATCACTTTTAATTGGGTTGGTAACGGCGATGCCGTGACTTGGAATATCACATCTCCGGGAAGCCCGCGCGCCCATTTTGTCGAACCCGGCAGCGGTAAGCCATGCGTTATCGTCAGAAATGCGGAGTCTGTCAATGTCAAGACGGGCGTGGTGCCCCATACCTATCTCATCCGGGGCACATCGGCGGAGACGAAGGCCACCCGCACGATCAACATGAGTGTCATGGACTTCAACTTCGAGCCCGTCACTCCGCCGGGGACCGGTGCCCTGCCCGTGAATCCCAGCGGGCTCGCGGTGGGCGAGGATGCTTTTTTCCGCGTTACGTCCCTCTCGGGCATTACGGGTTCCGAGTTGAACTGGTCGTGCGGCAACGGCCACGCGGAGATTGTCGGGAACGCTGCGGGCGAACAGGTCCAGGTCCACGCGGTCTCCGATGGCGACGTGACGGTCAGCATCAACATCGACAACTACGTCGGCCCGCCGATCTCCGCCAAACTGCACGTCTTTCCCGTGGTCACAAGCGAGGTGGCGGTGAAAGTCTTCATTGTTTGCATGAACGACGGCAGCGCTGCCCCTATTGAGCCGTTTGATGTCACCAACCGGATCGATTTTGCGAACACGGTTTTCCTGCAGGCCGGCATCCGGTTTAACCTTGAGTCGGTCGGCGTTATTAGTAACACCTACTGGCGCTCTGCAACGACACAGACGATACAAACGAATCTAATTGATTATGTTAGAAATTCCAACGCGCTAGAGCTTTATTATGGATATGCGCTCAATCCTGATGTAGAAGGCATTAACTATGCAGACGGCGCGATCATCAAGGGTAGCGCGGACCGCGAAACAACCGCTCACGAGTTGGGCCATACGCTTGGCCTCGGTGATATTTATTCTTCCCACAACAAAACGTCGCTTCATATTGAATCGGGTGCGCTGGTTAGAGAGTCTTGGTTGCCCGACGACTGGTCCGCATTCTATTTGGAGGGCCTTGCTCAGGCTGGGTGCCTTAATAGACTGCTGATGTTCGGATGGACGGGCCGCACGGGAACGGACATTTCCAGCGGGTCGGTCTATGGTCTTCGTTACGACTGGGTTCCGGCCAGCGGCGGCTTCCAACAAGTATTTACGGTGGACGGCAACGGTGCCACGGGGCTCAATTCAATCACGAACCGTTTTCCGGTTCATTACTGAAGGTGGTTGTTATGATGAGGCGGTATGTTTCAAATAGTGCCTATCTTTTTCTGTTATGCGGCGTTTGTTACGGTGAAACGCCGAGTCTTGACACGGTTGCGGAACGCCTTTTCTTGTCGGAGGACGACAACCGTCCAAGCTGGTATACGGAAGAGTACACCATCAAGGAGCAGAAAGAAGTTGCGGATAGGTTTGCAAAAGAATACGGTCTGGCTGAGTCGGAGATCGTCCCTCTGATGTGCCAGGCTCTTGACAAATTGTTGGATAAACCTAAAAAAACGAAGGACGATCAAAGGGTCATCGCTCGAGGAACTGGTTCATTAAGGAAGATGGGGGATCGTTCCTGCACAAACGTTCTTGAAAAAGCGGTATTCACTCCGCAAATTGAAGAACGCTCTTTCTCCATAATGTGTTACTTCTCTATTGCTCAAGAGTTTGGGATTGATCCGGCCAGACGAATGTTGGCAGCAACGGAGGTCATTCAACGTGATGAGCGTTTTGCGATCTATGCGCACGGTATGCTTCCGTTGATTGATAAGAAAGATGAGAAGACTTGCGCCAAGGTTGCAACGTTTCTCAGATATGCGGCAAAGATCGAGGATGTCGAAGACAATGCAACTTACATCGACCGGTATCTTTTGAAGGCAGACCCGACATGGACGAACGATGTCGCCAGAAAGGTTTTCGCGGATCGGTTTGTCAAACGTCCGGCCATCATGCCCTATTTCCCTGATGTCCAAAAGCAGATCGGCAAGCCGGAAGCGGATGCGAGAAAGTAGACTTAGGACAGTGGTCAGATGCACTGAAATGCGTAAAACGCGTGTTTGCCATCACGAAGGGAGACGGCGACGTGGAAGCACTAAATGTGTGGCGCCGCATCAAAGCGAATGCACCACAATTGCTGGCCCAATCACATGAATGATACCACTGGCTAAAACTTTTGGCCTAAAGACGCCGGATGTTCGGCTACGCTTTTGTGGGTTTTGCGCTGTCTGTTTGCTGCCAAGCGGTCTGGCTGATCACGCCGCGCACGAGGGCGATCTGATCGGAAAGGGCAGAGGGCCAGGGGAGAGGTTCGTAATGGAAAGTGCCGAAATTCATGGGTTGCGCGGGCAGGATGGAGTACTTTAAGATAGGTTTGTGATTCGAAAGCAAGGAGCGATGATGACACGCGAAGAGGCTCAACAGTGGGTGGAGCGGTTAGGTCTGCAACCGCATCCGGAAGGCGGGTGGTTCCGCGAGTGCTACCGGAGCCGGACGCGGGTGACGCACGGCGGTCAGGAGCGTCAGGCGGCCACGAGCATCTACTTTCTGCTGGGCTTTGGCGCGGTCTCGCGGCTGCACCGGTTGACGTTCGACGAACTGTGGTACTACCATGCGGGTGAGGCGCTGCGAATCGAGTTGTTGCATCGTGGCGGACGGCACGAGACGGTGTGGCTGGGGCCGCGCGTGGAGGCGGGCGAGCGGTTGCAGCTCGCGGTGCCGGGCGGCACGGTGTTCGGCGCGCGGGCGGCCGAAGCAGGCGGCACGCTGGTCGGATGCATGGTCGCGCCGGCCTTCGAGTTCGCGGATTTCGAAATGCCGTCAAAGGCGCTGTTGCTTGAAGCGTTCCCTCAGCATCGCGGGGTGATTGAAGAACTCGGATCATTTTCTGATTTTCTGATTTGACTCTTTTCATGGTTTCCTCGCATACTGTACATAGTAATGGCATTCGGGATTGGGGAATACTATTGAAATGGTGTTCCTTCCAAAATCATGAGATGTGATATCCGGATTCAAAAGCTTAACAACGCATCGAGGAAACGGACAATGAAAAGATCCATCACGACAGTCGTGGCCGCGCTGGGACTGAGTTTCGGCGTGCTCTCAACTTGTGCCTCTACCGATTACTGGGATGATAACGGCGACACAGCCGGCTTCGGAGCGGCGGGCGGAACCTGGGGCACAGAACCCAAGTGGAGCGCCGACAACACAGGGGCCTCGGTGCCAGCGGTGACCGACACGACGGACTCCGACGATCTGCATTTCGGCACAGCCGCCAACGGGCTGGAGTCGGGCACGATTACGGTGAGCGGCGCCAGCCAAGCCTTCCGCAGCATGACCTTTGGCGCCGCTTCCGGAGCGATCACGCTCACGGGCGGAACGCTCAATCTCGCGTCTCCGGTCTCGTCGATTGTTGGCTTCAACGCATCCAACACAATCGCATCCGTGTTGGCCGGAACCAACGGCCTGTCCAGCGCCAGTTCCGACGCACTTATCTATACCGGCTTCCTGACGTTCAGTTCAACAACGCTTTTCCCGACTGCGACGTTGTCGAATTTCGTGGGTATAAAGGCCCTTATGGATGGCGGCTATATTGGCGGGCCAACAGCAGCCACGCCCTGTTTCTACACCAACAACGGCACAACCGCGACCGTGCAGATGCAGATCTATAACGGCGGCTTCACGAAATGCGTGAAGATCGAACTGACGCAGTCCGGCCCTGACATCGCCGGACGCGCGCTCTATGCCAAGTATCACCCAAGCGGCGCGAACGTAATCGGGTTTGATTTCGATACGGGCGGCGAAGGTAACTCCCTCGCAACGTCGCCCGGCGATGCCGGATACGGTGTCTCGCAGACAAGCCTCAGCGCACCCTACGTCCTCACGCTGGCCGGCGTGAACACCTACTCGGGCGACACGACCATCGGCAGCGGCACGCTGGAGATCGGCGGGGCTGGCCAGTTGGGAAGCGGCTCCTACGCCGGCGCGATCATTAACTCCGGGCAGCTCTTATACAACAGCTCCGCCAGTCAACTTCTGAGCGGTCCCCTCTCGGGCACAGGCACCCTGGTGAAGAGGAGCCCCGGAAAAACCGTCTCCACCAAAACGTACGCCTCCTACCTGACGTCGAATCCGACGGTCATCCTTCTGAACACGTCGCTTTCGGACTGCGTGGGCGCGAGCGGCAAGGTGGGCGGAGCCTACGTCAACAATTCCCCGTGTCCGGCCGCGGCCTACCATTTCAAGCACGAAGGCGCGACCGTCACCTTCCAGCTGCAGATCCTCAACGACGTCTATACGAAGTGCGTGAAGGTCGAGCTGACACAAACCGGAACGGATCTCTTCGCGCGCGCGGTCTATGCTAAATACGTCGACGGCAGCCAGCTCGGCTTTGATTTCGACGCGGGCGGCAACATTGGCACCATCGCCACGTCGCCTTCCAGTGGGGGCTATGGCGCCGCGGAAACAACCCTCGACATCAGCCTTTATTCAAAGCTGACGCTCTCCGGCAGCAACAGCTACAGCGGCGGCACCGTCGTGAACCGCGGCGTGCTTGAGGCTTCTGAAACGGCCTCCTCCCTGCCTTCGACCGGTGCCATCACGGTCAACAACGACGGCGAACTTGTGCTCAAAGTAGGCTCCATGAACGTCGGCAACCCCGGCGGTGTCGGCAATGGCAACCCCATCACGGTGAACAGCGGCGGCACTCTGACGTTTGCCGCGATCTTCAACGCCGGCTACAGTCGTCTGATCACGGTTAATGGAGGCACGCTCAACAGCACGGTCACCGAAAACAATGACTGCGCAAACTATGTCAATAATCTCACGCTGCAAAACGGCGCCCGGGTCACAGGCTACAGGCTGCGCTTGGGTTATCTTTCCTCGGCCTCGATCAAGGTTTCTGGCACCAGCGAATCTTCGGTTGCAGCAGGATTAAATTTGGTTAAAAATGGAGACCAAACCCTTTCCCTTGATGTCGCTGATGTGACCGGCAACGCCGCCCCCGACCTCTCGATTCCGGGCGTTATCCGAGACTATAACGGAGATTTTGCGGGATTGCCGATCCTCAAGACCGGCGCGGGAACCGTGAGCCTCTCCGGGGCCAACACGCATACGGGCCCCATCATACTCACTGCCGGCACCCTAGCCTTGGGGGCGGACAACACCCTCAACACCGGCAATCCGATCACGTTGAGCGGGGGAACGCTGGATATGGGGGCGTTTTCCAATGAGGTGGGCTCTCTAACAGTCGCGTCAGCCAGTGCGATCGCTTTGGGGTCTGGCAGGCTCGCCTTTGCGGACAGCAGCGGGACGACGTGGGCCAACACCTTGAACCTGACCGGAACGCTTGATTCGCAAACGGTGCGCGTGGGCACGAATGAAAACGCGTTGACCAGCGTGCAACTTGCCGCCATCAAGCTTAATGGCGGACGCGTGCGGATCAAGAGTGACGGCTATCTGGCGCCGGCGCTGAAAGGCATGCTCATCAGCATACAGTAGGCGGTCGCGGCATGACCACCGTCATTATTTCTGGCGGATGACGACGGTTCTCGCGAGCTTGTCGTGCCAGGCCTGTTTGCGAGCGTCGAAGGCCACCCAGATAAACCCCAGGCAAAAGGGCAGCGCCGAAAGGTAATAACCGAGATAACGGATGATGAACTGGACCGGTTTGGGCCGCTGGCCGGTTTTGGCATCAACGATTTTCGCGGAAATGGCCATTTTACCCGGCGTGGCGGCGCAGAGAAACCAGCAGAGGATGATGATCGCGCTCGGAAGCACGAACGAGTTCAAGAAGTCGACCGGTCCGCGCACCGCCACCTCGCTTTTGAAATAACTTCGCCCGTAAATGGCATACAGGATCGGCACGATGAACAAGATGAACACCAGCATGTCTAGAAACATCGCCCATGCGCGCGGCCAAAAGCCGACATAGTCAAAGGTTGAGTCTTTTGCCATAAGAAACTGTCCCCTTTCTTCGCGGGGTTTAAACAAAAACGACAAAACATTCGCGCCTGTTGAACCGACATGAGCCCCAAACCGCACGTGCTCATGTCAACGAGAATAAGCCTGTCGGGCGCATGTGGCAAGCCGATAGTGCGAAGAGGGATCATTATTATTCAGCCGTTACCCCCAAGCGCAAGGACGGCAGGACGGCCTCGGCGTTGGCGTCGTAGTTGAATACCGTGAACCCCGGCACATCCAACTCGCGCACGATCATGACCTGCCCGGCAAGCTTGGCCGCGTCGTGCGGGTCTTTCCAACACGAGAGGCCGATGCCCGGATAGAGCGGCACTTTGCCAGCATACGCCTTCTGCGCGGAAACGGTGTTGCGGAAAAGGGTGTTCGAGTCCATGTAGTCCATGGGGCAAACGAAATCCAGCCAGCCGTTGTCGCACCACAGCTTCCAGTCCTGGCCCACGCCGTCGCGGTCGGTCGGCCAATTGCTGAAGACCGCCGCGGAGATCTGCACGCCCGGACGGATTTTCCGCGCCTCTTCGGAAACCCGGCGCACCACCGCGTCGATGTTGGACCGCCGGAAGTCCAGCCACTTCTGGCGCACCGCCTCCACCTTGCGCGTGTCTTCCGGCCAGTGCGCGACGGCCTGCCCCAGCACCGCTTCGAACCGTGCGCGGCAGCCGTCGCAGAAGCAGGCGTCGTTGTCCGGATAGCGGATGTAGTCGAAATGCACGCCGTCCACCTCATACGTGCGGACGACCTCCAGCATCGAGTCAACCTCCAAGGTCTGGTTCGTCGGGTTCGAGGGGCACAGCCACTCCGGCTTCAATGCGCCCGAATATAATTTCTGAACGCGCCCCTCGGCCGTCATTTTTTCAATGAAGGCTTTCGGCGCTCTGCCGCCCGTGTTCCAGTTGACTTTCCAAACATGACACTTCACGCCGTATTTCTTGCAGGCGGCCAAACACTGTGCGATCTGGTCGCCCTTGCTGGCCAGTTCCCCGTACTCGGGCAAAAACTTGGACGGGTAATAGGCGGTGCCTGCCCAGAGCATGTTCGGCAGGATCGCGTTGAAGCCGTTTTCCTTGAGATGGCGGATCGATTCGTCCCAGTCTTTGGCGCCCAGCCCGAACGCGCTGTGGCACCAGAACGCCCGATGTTCACCCTTGCGAGGCGTCTGCGACAGGAACCACGCCCGCGCCGCAGCCGTCGTCGCCAGTTTGCTTGCGTCCACGCTTTCGCTCCAGCGGCCGGCCTTCAGTAGGCGCTCCGCCTCGCCGCGTGCTTTGACCGCATCGGCCAGAGCCCGCCGTGCCGGGACGGGGGCGTTTTCGAGAAGGGCTTCGCGGAACGATTTGAAAGAGTCCGCGCCGCCGGTCGCGCCGATCCGCGCGAAGGCTTTCTCCGCCGTCTGCCGCCACACGTCGGGAACCAGTTCGCCCACCACCGCCCGCATCAGCGCCAGGCTCTCTTCGCTGGAGGCGTGGAACCAGACGTGCCCCACGAACGCGCCGGCCGGTGTCAGCGTCACAGCGGGGGTCTCCGTGTCTTTGCCTTTGCCGTCGCGCCAGACAGCAAGCACCCTTGCCTCCTTGCCGTCCGCCGGCTTGACTACGGTCGTGCGCCACGAGGCCTGCGGCGCGAAGGCCGGCTGCGTTTTCAAGCCCTGTGGGGTGCGTGAATAACCGGAGAACGGGTTTCCCTCCGTCACGACGCTGTCGGTGGCCTTCAGCCCCAGCAGGTCGTCGATGCCGCCGGACAACGAGTAGCACACGAGCAGCTTTCCGCCGCGGCCGACAAAGCCACGCAGCAGGTCCGCCGCCGCTTTCGGCACCTGCGGGTTGTAAGGCAGCACGACGAGTTTGACATCCGCCAGCAAGTCGGGCGCAAGGTCCGTATCCGCCACTTGCGCGGAGGCGACGCCCAGCGCGTCGAAGGTCGAAGACACGGTTGAGGCGTATTCGCTGAGCCCTTGGGATTCGCCGCCCGCTTGCGTCACGTTCGAGTCCGCGCGTACGACCAGCGCTTCGGGTTTGCCGCCCGCGAGGCCGATGTTGGCGATGGCGCACTCCGTGTCCGTGTCGCGGCTGCGCCAGCCGGAGAGCCGGATCGCGTCCACCTTGCCCCAGCCTCCTCCCGGTCCCTCGATGCGCGTGTCGGCCTTGTCGACGACGATGCGCTGCCATGCGCCCGATTTTTCGGGACTGAAATTCGCGTGATACCAGCCGCCTCCGCTTTGGAAATAGAGGCTGAAGGAGGAGAACGGCGCGAGGTCGCGGCAGAAGAAGTCGAACTGCACGCCGCGGGCCAGCCGCAGATCGGCTTTGACGCGAATGTCCCAGCTCACGCGCTCGTGACGCGTGCCCACGAAGTTCACCGGCAGCCGCACATAGCCGCCGGCCGCCCATTCCGCCGGGAGTGTCCCTGACATCGGCGCGAACATCTTCTGGGCGGCGGCGGTGTCCGTGAGCGCCCGCCATTCGGGAAAGGGCTTGCTGTCCGCTTGCGGTGGCGGCGGGATCTCCTGCGCCACAGCTTCCCATGCCCCTGCGAAAATGACGGCTGCTAAAAGACTCTTCCTCATGTTGACCTCTCCTCCGGTGTTACGCAGCTCGCGTGAGCGTCCACAAAACCCTTTGAATAATTGATCCATCGAACTGTTTTTTACAGAATGGATTTTCAGCTTGGTAGCGCAACAACACCCCGCCCTCTTCTTCAATGGGGTCTCTGGACAGCCACCTTCCATCGTCCGGGTGGTAGTATGCCAGCGCCGGAAGCACGCAACCGCCAAGAATCAGAGCGGTCGACAGCAGAAAACGCAGGTGTGACCGGTTCGCCTTTTTCATCTTCCGTTCCTCCATCAAGGTCATTTATCGCTTTGTTTAGCAAGTGTTCGCATTTGCCGTACGCCGTCACTAGGGATCTTTCACCCCCAGGAGCAGCGTCGCCTCGCGGCGCGGTTGCGGTTGCGCACCCGCCTTGGCCTTGCCGCGCCCCCGCCGACCCTTCGCCCTCTCCGCCGGCAACAGCGGCGCGATGATGGACTCGTACAGCGCGAAGAGGAATTCCACGCGCTCGCGGTCGGACGCGAACGGCTCGGGCCGGTAGCACCGCTCCACGGCGCGGTCGAGGTCGGCGTGGGCCTTCACCAACTCAGCGGGCATGGTCAGTGGGTCATAGAGGTCGGCCAACGTGGCAAGCGGGAATTTGGTGCGCGCGTCGAGCACCGCCTGCGCCTTTGCTTCCACTGCGGCCTTCTTCTTCGCGTCGCCGGTAAGGCGGACAGCCTTGTGTTCCGGTTCATGACCGTCCTCATGATACGAAGACCAATAGATCCGCGCCGCCGCCTCCTTGACACAGGAGGCAACGACGCCAGGCTTCGCGTGGTCACGCGCAGACACATCCAATTGCGGCCAAGG
>JANYBJ010000050.1 GCA_025360845.1 bacterium | reverse complement strand
ACAGCCCCGCGCCCGCCAGCACGAAGAGAACCAGAACCGTTAGAGAGGGCAGCAGCCGCCGCCAGCCCAATCCGGAGGCACACTCGACAGAGTCCTTGTTTTTCACTGCAAGAGTTCCTTTTCCATTGCTGTCTTCAAGCGCGCGAACTGCGCCTCCATTTCCCGCAGACGGGCGGCACTGTCCTTCACGTCGCCAGCCTTGCAATCGGTTTCCAGCCTGAACGCCGCCGCACGCAAGGCCTCTCCGCCCACGTTGGAGGAAGCGCCTTTGATGGTGTGGGCCTGCCGTCCCGCGCCAGCGGCATCGCCGGCCTGCAGACACGCCTTCAGAGCCGCGAGCCGCAAGGGGATGTCCTTCAGGAAGCCCGCGCCGACCTGGCGGGCCAGTTCCTCGTCCTCCATGAGGCGTCGCAGCATACAGGCCCGGTCGAAGACCGGCGGCTGGAGGTCGGAGGCCGAAGGTTTGCCTTCGTTTGTCTTCCGTTCTTCCTCGCTCTCTTTAGGCAGCCATCGCTTCAGCACCTGCGCCAGCATATGCGGCGAGATCGGCTTGGAGATATAGTCGTCCATCCCAGCCTCCAGACAAAGCTCCTGGTCGCCCTGCATGGCGCAGGCCGTCATGGCGATGACGGGAATCTGATGGTTGAGGATCCCGGATTGCGGATTGCGGATCAGGCGCGTGGCCTCCAGCCCGTCCATCACGGGCATCTGCACATCCATCAGCACCAGATCGTACGGGCTGCGCGCGAGAGCCTTGAGGACTTCCGAGCCGTCGGCGACCGCATCGGCCGACAGGCCGAGTTTCTTGATGAGGCCCAGCGCCACCTGCTGATTGGTGATATTGTCCTCCGCCAGCAGGATCCGGCACGCCCCCTCGCGCAGCGCGTAGACCGAGCGGGGCGGGCCTATGGGCCGCGCCACCTGCCACATGTTCTGCCCGGACAGCACCGCGACCAGACTGTGGAAGAGGTCGGTCTGCCGCACGGGTTTGGTCAGGCAGGCGGAGAAGCCGATTTCCGTCATCTGCCGGCCATTGCCGCGCTGCCCCAGAGAGGTCAGCAGCAACAGGTGGACCTCCCGCAGTTGCGCGTCCGCCTTGATGGCGCGGGCCAGCATCTCGCCGTCCATTTCGGGCATCTGCATGTCGAGGATGGCCGCCTGATAAGGGTCGCCCGCCGCCAAGGCCCGGCGGAGCGCCTGCAGGGCTGCGGGGCCGTCCGACGCTTCGTCCGGCCGCACGCCCCACGCCTTGAGCTGGATCAGCAGCACCTCGCGGTTCGTGGCGTTGTCGTCCACCACCAGGATGCGCTTGCCGCGGATTTCCGCCGGGGGTATGGCTTTCCCGACCGGTTTGGCCTGCTTGGTGAAACGCGCCGTGAGCCAGAACTCCGAGCCCTTGCCCTTGACGCTTTCGACACCGACCTCGCCGCCCATCAGCGCGGCCAACTGTTTTGAGATCGCCAGGCCCAGGCCCGAGCCGCCGTACCGGCGCGTGGTGGAGGTGTCTTCCTGTGTGAACTTTTGGAAAAGGCTGCCCAGCTTGTCCGCGGCGATGCCGATGCCGGTGTCCCGCACGGAGAAGCGGAGCACGGCCTCGGTCTCCGTTTCCGACACCCGCCCCACCCGCACGTCGATCTCGCCCTGGTGGGTGAACTTGATCGCGTTGCCCGCCAGGTTGACGAGCGCCTGACGCAGGCGTCCGGGATCGCCGCAGAGAAACAGCGGCACGTCCGGCGCGGCGGCGCAGATGAATTCGAGGCCCTTCTCGTAGGCGCGCAGCGCCATGATCGTCGCAAAGTCGTCGAGCAGGGTCAGCAGGTCGAAGTCCAGCGTTTCCAGTTGGAGCATGCCGGCCTCGATTTTGGAAAAGTCCAGGATGTCGTTGATGATCGTCAGCAGCGCCTCGCCGCTGGCGCGCACGGTTTCCGCGTACTTGCGCTGCTCGTCGCTGAGCTCCGTATCCAAGAGCAGTCCGGTCATGCCGATGACCCCGTTCATGGGCGTGCGGATCTCGTGGCTCATGTTGGCGAGGAACTCGCTCTTGGCGGCGTTGGCCTTCTCGGCGCTCGCGGTGGAGGCCGCGAGTTGGCGGTTGGCCTCCTGAAGAGCCGTCTCCGCCTGCTTGCGCATGAGCGCCTCGCCGATATACCCGGCGAAAACCTCAAACTGCCCGATCGAAGCGAGCGAAAGACGCCCTTTCTGGCGGTCGTTGAATTGGAGCAGGCCGACGATCTGCTCCTTCATGCGCACCGGCACCAGGGCGCACGAGGCAAAGCCCTGGTAGATGCATTGGTTACGCGGACGATGGCGGGGGTCCTGCCCGGCCGGAAGGTCGAGCAGAGGGCCGGAATCGTTGGTCCAGAAGCTCCCCCCCTGCGTGAAGAGCGGGCTGGCGGGGTCGGTTTTGCCGGAAAGCACCAGACCGCAGGTGCATTCCAGATTGACCTTGCCCTCGCGGTCCCGGCACAAACCGCCGTCCGCGCCGCGTTCGGCCAATGCGTTCTCCGTCTGCAGGAACGCGCTGGAAAATCCGTCTTGGACGAAATACGGGAAGTCTTCCCCGTCTTTCAGACGAAGGCCCACGGCCGCGAACCCGGTCCGCGCCTTGACGACGGCAAGGACGCGCCGCATGGACTCCTCTAGCGAACCGGGCCCATTGAGAATCTGCAGCGCCTCCCGGCCCATTTCGCGATAGGTCTCGGCCTGCTTGCGCTCGGTGATGTCGCGCATGATGACCGCGAAATGCTCGGGCTCGGGACTGTAGGCATTCACCTGATAATGCCGCCCCAAAGCACGGCTGTAATGGTCGAAAGAATCCGATTCCCCGGTCGTCGCCACGCGCCCGTACCGCTCGATCCAGAACGGCTCGATCTTGGGCATGATCTCCAGAACCGTCCGTCCGACCACGGCGGCCGCCTTGAATCCGGTGAGCGTTTCGAACGCGCGGTTCACCTGCAGAAAGCGGTAATCACAGGGCTTGCCCGCCTTGTCGCGGACGATCTCATGCAGAGCGAAACCGGAGGCCATGGAATCGAACAGGAGCCGGAGCTTGCGCTCGCTCTCAAACAGCGCCGCCTGCTGGGCGCGGATACCCGCGTCGGTGCGGCTCAGCAGGACATAAAGGAAGCCCAGCAGCAGCGCCAGCAAGACCGCGCCGCCGGTGACGCACAGTCCCAGCAGACGCGCGAAGACCGCCTTGTCGGCGGTGATGTCGCGCAGGATCAGCAGGTCGCCGACCCCTTTGCCCGAGGTGTCCGGCAAGGGTATCGCGGAAACCCTCCAGGTGTGCCCGTCCGCTAGAACAACCCGTTCCGTTTCACCGTGGACATGGTCGCCGGCAAAATGGTCGGCCCAGGGGATAAAGGCGTCGGGCAGACGGCCGTGCGAGGCATAGATCACGACGCTGCGGGACATGCGGTCCCAGTCGGCGTCCCTCCCGAGCAGGCGCATGCCCCCTTCCCAAGCCTGCCGGTCCAGATGCGCCTTGCGGACGACCGCAACCAGTTGGAGGCCGGGCCGGAGCTGCAGCGTCCGGAACGTGTCCTCGATCTCCTTGCCCAATTCCACATAGCCGATCCGGCGGTCGCCCTCAAATACCGGCTGCACGACCCGCAGGGTGAAGGTGCCCAGAGGCCCCAGTTCAAGGCCGGAGGCGGTCTGTCCGGTGCGCTCGGCCTCCAGCGCGGTGAGCCGCGTGATCAGGTCCCCTCGCCTCTCCGGTTGGTGGACGCGCAGGAGACAGACGCGGTTGGTGTCAAAGAAGTAGAAGTGCGTGATGTGGTTCTGGCGCTGCAGCGTCTCGAACACGGGTCGCCAGTCCGTCAGCAGCGCGGCCGCGTCGCCCTCGCGCAAGGCCTTCCGCACAACGGCCGAGGCGGCGATAGGCTGTATGGCGGCAGACAGTCCGACGGTCTGCTGTTCCAAGGTCTGGCGCAAGTCGTCGGCGACGGCGGCAACATCGGCGGCCATTTCCCTGGTCAGCCGCTGCCGGTGCTGTTGGTACAGGAACCCTCCCGCGCCGGCCAGCAGGCCGATCTCGATGACCGCGAGGGCAGGCAGCAATTGCCGCAGAACCGGCTTGGAGGAAGCCCTCATGCGGCGAGAGGCGGCGATGACCGCGGCCAGGCCGATAAGCAACACCAGCAGCAGTCCGGCGGGCAGAGCCGCACGGGCGGCCACCTCCCGTTTCCAGACACGGGCGTCAAAGTCCATGCCCAGCACGGCGACCGCGGCACCGGTGCGCGGGTCGGCCAGCGGGACGAGCGCCGATACCCACACGCCCCAGCGGTCGGGCACCGGCCCTTCGACCAGCGCGGCCCCGGAGTCAAACAGGTGGCGAAGCTCGGCTGAGGGCTCATCATAGACCTGCCCGGGCGGGGAATAGTCCTGCGATCCGACCGGCTCGCTGTCCACAAAAAAATACACGGTCCCGTCGGCCTTGCGGCCCAAGAGATAGACAAAGCGGCAGTGCGGGTTGGCCGAGCGGACGGCGGCGAGTTGTTCCTTGAGCCGCCGGTAATCGGGAGTGGCCAGATCCGCCGCCGTGCCCGTGAGCGCCTGGACGCGCTCGACATTCACCGCCCGCTCCACCAGCCGCGCCTGCAGGAGCAGGTCCGCACGCAACTCGCGGTCGGTCCGCACGGCCATCCAACCGATAAGCAAAATTCCGATGGCAAGCATGGCCAAAAGCCCTGCCGTCCGGGCTTTTTTAAGCCCCTGGAACATTGTTCTTATCGGTGCTTTCATAATACGACGAGATTGTGAATATAGAATATCACATGCGTTTGTTATTGTCTCGTCATTGTTTTGGGGGCGGGGAACTCCTGTCTCCTGATCCCTGACTCCTGACAAAAGACCTCACTCGACCAGCTTGTTGTTGATGGCGTAGTGCGTCAGCTCGGCACTGGTGCGCAGCTTCATTTTCTCCAGGACGCGCATACGATAGGTGCTGATGGTGCTGACGCTGAGACTGAGTTCTTCGGCAATCTCCTTCACCGTTTTGCCGAGAGCGATTAAACGCAAGATCTCGAACTCGCGGTCGGACAGCCGCTCGTGCGGCAGGCCGCCGCCGACTTGTCCCAGCTCGGACGCCAACTGCTCCGCCAAAACGGCGCTGACGTAGCGTCCGCCCTCGAGGATGCGCTTGACGGCTCTGAGCAACTCGGCGCCCGCGCTGGCCTTGGTCAAATAACCGGCCGCGCCGGCCCGGAACGCGCGCACCGCGAACTGACGTTCCACATACATGCTCAAGATCAGCACCGGAGTCTTCGGGCAGTGTGTCCGGAGCTCTTTCAGCACATCCAGTCCGCCCCGGCCAGGCATGGAAAGGTCGAGAATGACGAGGTCCCACGAGTCGGCGAGCGCGCGCTCGACGGCCTGCCGGCTGTCCTCCGCCTCGCCGAACGTCGCGTCCTTGAAAGCCTCCGCCAGAATAAATTTCAGTCCGCTGCGCAGGACGGCGTGATCATCTGCGAGAAGTATTTTCATGCTTTTTCCCCCGTTTTCCCTGTTCCGTTGCCCCGCGTTCCCCCAGGCATCCGCACACGTACGGTAGTCCCCTTGCCGGGCACACACAGGACCTCCGCCGTTCCGCCTAAAGGGCCGACGCGTTCGCGCATGCCGAGCAGGCGGCGCGCCTCCGGCTCGCACCCCGGCCCATCGTCTTGAAGCACCAGCTCCCACGCGCCTCCGGCGGCGCGAAGAGTGACCTCCACGTGCGTCGCCTGCCCGTGGCGGTGTGCGTGGGCCAGCGACTCCTGCGCGATCCGGAACAGAGCCAGCGCGCTGTCCCGGTCCAGTTCGGCCTCACTCTCGGGCAGCGACAGCGTGCAGACCATGCCGGAGCGCTTGGCCGCATCCTCCACCAAACACTCAATCGCCGCAACAAGGCCCAGTTCGTCCAAGACAACCGGACGCAGCGAGGAGCAGAGCTTCTGCGTCTGCTCGGTCAGGCGTTCGACCTGCGGCAACAGGGCGACGACCCGGTCGTACAGCGCCGCAAAGCCGGAAGGCTCGGCGGCCAGCATCTGACCGTCCATGCACAGCAACTCGAATTGCAGCGCGAAGGCGGTCAATTGCTGTCCGAGGCCGTCATGCAGCTCGCGGGAGAGGGCGGCCCGCTCTTCCTCGCGCACGCTTTGCAGACGGGACGCCAGCGTGCGCAGCGTTTCGCCTTCCGGCGATTCCCCGGCACGTTTGAGAAGTGTGGCCATTTCACTCATAAAAAAGCTTCACGCCCGCTCAGACCTGACGCTCCAGCACCATCGCCGCGCGGCACGGGAGATAGATCTTGATGACGTGGCAACACTCGTTGCCGCGCATCTCGGTCAGCAGCGGGAGCCGCTGATCCCGCTGGATGCGGGCCTGCCCTCCAAAGCGGTCTTCGTCGCTGTTGAGAATCAGCAGGTACTGCCCCGGCGGCACCACCACCGCGTAATCGGCGACCGACTGCGAGCTGTGGAAGTTGAAGATGAACACCAGCGGACCGCGCTCGAACACGAGGATCTTATGCTTGTCCGAGACGAACAGCCGCCGGGGCACCGTACCCTCCAGCGCCCGATACTTCGTGACCGTACGGATGATCGCCTCGTCGAACTCGCCCATGCACCAGTACAGCAGGTCGGGGTTGTCGCGCAGCGCCCACTGCCGGCGCGCGTAGTGATACGAGAACCCGTTGCCTTCGCGCGGAAAATCGATCCACTCGGGATGGCCGAACTCGTTGCCCATGAAGTTGAGGTAGCCGTGTCCGGCCGTGGCCAGCGTAGCCAGCCGCGCGAGCTTGTGCAGGGCCACGCCGCGGTCGGTCTTGAGATTCTGCGAGGCGCGCGACATGGCGTCGTAGACCGATGCGTCAACCAGTTGGAAAAGGAGCGTTTTACCTCCCACCAGCGCCTGGTCGTGGCTCTCGACGTAGTTGATCGTCTGCTCGTCCGCACGCCGGTTGGTCAGTTCGTGCCACAGGTACCCGATGTTCCAATCCTCATCGCGCACGTCGCGCACCAGCCTGAACCAGCACTCCGGAACGCCCATCGCCATCCGGTAGTCAAAGCCCGCGCCGCAATCGCTGATCGGCGCGGCGGTGCCGGGCATGCCGCTCACATCCTCGGCGATGGAGAGCGCGTCGGGCCGGACCTCGTGGATCACGCGGTTCGCGAGGTTGCAGTAGATCCACGCGTCCTCGTCCACCGTCGAATCGAAATACTGGCTGTAGTCCGTGAAGTCCACACCCAGCCCGTGATGCAGGTAAAGCATGCTGGTGATGCCGTCGAAACGGTATCCGTCGAAATGAAACTCGTCGAGCCAGAAACGGCAGTTGGACAGCAAAAAGTGGAGCACATCGGTCTTGCCGTAATCGAAGCAGCGCGAGTCCCACGCCTCGTGCCAACCGCGCATCCCCTCATGAAAATATTGATGCGGGGTGCCGTCGAACAGCGACAGCCCCTCGCGCTCGTTTTTGACCGAGTGCGAATGGACGATGTCCATGATCACCGCCAGCCCCGCCGCATGCGCGGCGTCCACCAGCGCCTTCAGCTCTTCCGGCGTGCCGAAGCGCGACGAGCAGGCGAAGAAACTCGACACGTGATAGCCGAACGACCCGTAATAGGGGTGCTCCATCACGGCCATGAGCTGAATCGTGTTGTAGCCGGCCTTGATGATGCGCGGCAACACCTTTTCCCGGAACTCGGTGTAGCTTCCGACCGTTTCTTTGTCCTGCGCCATGCCGACATGCGTCTCGTAAATCAGCGGGGCGCGCTTGGGCACCTCGAACGCCTGCACCTGCCACACGTACGGCGGCGGGTCCCACACCTGAGCCGCGAACAGCAGCGTGACCGGATCTTGGATCACGCGCCGGGCGTAAGCGGGAATCCGGTCGCCTCGCCCGCCGCTCCACGCCATCTCCAACCTGTAGTACTGACCGTGCAGGATTGCGTTCCGCTCAACATGCAACTCCCAGACGTCGCGCCCGGCAAGCCGCTGCAACCTGAAGGCGTCGCACACCTGCCATCCCGAAAAATCGCCCACCAGCCAGATGGCCGTCGCGTGCGGGGCCCACTCGCGGAACACCCAGCCCCTGTCGGTTCTGTGCAAACCGTAGTACTCGTGCGCGCAAGCGAACTCGGCCAGCGACCCCGGCGTCTTCGCCAGCAGGGCCGCCCGCTGCGCGGCCTGTTCAGACCGCTTGCGAATGATCTCGGCATACGGCGCCAGATACTGGTCGTCCAACAGACTCGAACGGATCGCTGAAACCGGCATGGCCAGACCTCCTGAAGTTGACGGACTGAAACGGCTATTCGAAAGAACGCACCAAGGGACGGTTCAACATCTTCTCATAGATGTCGATGTAGCTCTTCGCGCATGTTTCGTGATTGAAACGCGCCAGCCCCTCGCGCATGATGCGGGCGACGGTCCGCTCGCGCTCTTCCGCCGGACGCTTGTAGAACTCCATCGCCTTGTCCATGGCCCACTCCAGCCCTCGGCTGTCGTAGATTTTAAACACGAACCCGTTGCCCTTCCCCTTCGCGACGTCGAGATGCTCGACAGTGTCGTGCAGGCCGCCGGTGTCGTGTACGACCGGCAGCGAGCCGTAGATTTGCCCCACCATCTGCGGCAGCCCGCACGGCTCGAAAAGCGACGGCACCAAGGTGAAGTCCGAAGCCGCATACCCCAGTTGCGAAAGCGCTTGGTTGAAATCGCATACCGCCAGCCGCCCGTAGAGGTCGTGGAAACGCAGGATGTCGTGGAACGGCTGCTGGTACGCGCCGTTCGCCACCACCGCGATCTGCACGCGCTGCTTCCAGTGCCGCGACATGAACCGGTACAGGATTTCCGTCAGCAGTTGCGGCCCCTTCTGCGCAGGGTCCAGGCGCGACGGCCAGAAAAAGATCGGCGCGTCGGGATTCTCTTCCAACCCCACCTTGCGCTGGAACGAAACTTTGTTCGCACGCTTGGCCTCGGCGTGCGTCTCCGCGGTGTACCGCACATCCAGGGACGCATCGGTTTCGGGATTGTCCGCCGCATCGGGCGCGTTCAGGATGCCCGCAGCACAGCCCGAGCGGTACTTGTTGCGGATCTCCTCGCGCAGCGCGCGCGGGATGAAATCGTGCCAGCCGTTGACGATCTCCTCGAGGAAGGTCGGGCTCACCGTGTTGATGAAGTGCGAAGCGAACACCCCGCTCGCCTGCATGTCGATCGGGTTGGTGTTGCGCGACTCCTCGTAATTGACCGGGACGCGCGTGTAATAGAGGTTGCCCCAGAACTCGGCCGCATCGATGCCCGAGTCTTCAATCTGCGCCAGGCTCAGATGGTGCGTGTGGATGTTGTGAACCGTAAAGAGGCAGGGAATGCCCATGCGCCGCGCCGCGCCGGGGATCAGCCCTGTCATCCAGTCGTTGCAGTGGATCAGGTCGGGCTGCACCGTGGGGATGATGTTGTTGATCACTTCGCGCGAGAAGGCCAGCGCCAACTTGGGATTTTCGTTCTGCGCGTTGCTGTACACCGTGTCGCGATAGTAGAAGCAGCGGTCCTCGGCCAGATGGATGCGCGAATCCGGAAGGCGGCTCTTGTAGACGCGCAGCTCGTCGCTGATGAGCTGTCCCACGTCGATGTGGAACATGCGCCGGTAGTGCGGCAGCGCCACATGCACGTCCGCGCCCAAATCAAACAGCGCCGCCACCAGCGAGGCCGAGACGTCCGCCAGTCCGCCCGCCTTCGCGTTCAGCTTGCACGCCATGTTCCCCATGCCCGAAGGCAGGTAGGTGATCTCCGGCGTGACAATCAAGATGCGAGGCTTCTCAACCGGTGCCGTTTGCTTTTTGACTTTACCCATGTGCGACTCCTTCTTTCCCGCAGAACCCAAACTTTCTGGCTATTTCTTCTCGCCCGTTTTATCAGCGATCTTCTTTGACAACTCCTGCTCCTTTTTCTTCGCCTCGTCGAGCTGACGCGCTTTCTCTTTCACCGCGGGAATCTCCAAGACCTTTTTCTGAAGCTCTTGCTGCGTGCGGGTCAGCTCCTGCTGCAGTTCGCGATAACGCGCGCGCAGCGCATCGACCTCGGCGGACGAATACCGGGTGTTGCCCCAAGCCTCGAGGACCTCACCCTCCAACTTGTGCGCCTGAATCATGGTCTCGGCACGTTCGGACATCCAGTCGTTCACCTGCTTGCGCTCCGCATCGGACAGCGGCACAGGGCTCTGGGCCGAAACAGACACGACACCGCTGGACACACACCATAAGATTACGAAGAATAAACTGCGCATCATCGGGCACCTTTCACGTTAAACAACTCATCATCAGTATATGCGAAACAGACGCTTGCCGCAACACATCCAACGGATGAAATAAGAATAACCGGGGGGTGAAAATAATTCGCGCTTTGCTATTGCACGCGCAACAGTCATCTGATAAATTATGACCCGTTCTTTTGAAGCGAGTGTAGCTCAGTTGGTAGAGCTCCACCTTGCCAAGGTGGTGGTCGAGGGTTCGAATCCCTTCGCTCGCTCCATCCTTTTTTATGGGGGTGTAGCTCAGTTGGTAGAGCAAGTGACTCTTAATCACTGGGTCCACGGTTCGAGTCCGTGCACCCCTACCATAAAAAAGATTAAGAAAAACCGAAGAAAAACAAAATCCGCCTGATTTCGGGCGGCTTTTTGTTTTAAAAAAAGAAGTCCCGATCCGATGTCCTATGCGTTGATCGGCAACTGTTGCGCTGCGGCCCAGAGCAGCTCGGCCGCTTGCCGCATCGCCTCGGCGGTGTTCATCGCCGGCGGGGCGATGGCCCGCGCAACATCCACGCCCGCAGCGCGCCACTGCGCCTCGGCGAGTTGTACGCGCCCCGCGAGCACCGCGCTCTTGACACCGTGCCGTCGCGCGAGGGCGGCAACCCCCGCGACCACCTTGCCGCGCAGCGACTGTTCATCGAACTGCCCCTCACCCGTGATGACCCAATCCGCGCCGGACAGTTCTTCTTCCAGTCGGCTGGCGGTCATCACGGCCGTGATGCCGGACACGAGTCGCGCGTTCAGGAACACGATCGCGCCGGCGGCGAGTCCGCCCGCCGCGCCGGCGCCCGGGATTTCGAGAATGTCCCGGCCGAGCAGCGCACGCACGACGGCCGCGAGGTTCCGCAGGCCGGAGTCGAGTTGAACGACACTCTCGGGTGTCGCGCCTTTCTGCGGGCCGAAGACACGCGCCGCGCCCTGCTCGCCGCAGAGCGGATTGTCCACATCGCAGAGCACTTCGACTGCGGGCCAGTCGCAACAAGGCGCCTCGATCTTCGCGATGCGCGCCAACGTCTCGCCGCATGGCGCGAACGCCCCTCCGCCCGCATCCAGGAATCGCCAGCCGAGCGCCGCAGCCGCACCGGTGCCGCCATCCACGGTCGCGCTGCCGCCGACGGTGAGCCAGATGTGCGTTGCTCCGCGGCGCAACGCGTCGGCCAGCAGTTCGCCGGTTCCGCGCGTACTGGTCAGCATCGGATTGCGCTGCTCCGGCAACAGCAACACGAGGCCGCTGGCCTGCGCCATCTCGATAAACGCGTGTCGCTTATCGGCGAGCCAGAGGTACTTCGCGGTGACCCGCATGTCCGGCAGCGGCCCGGTGACTTCGCGCACGATCCACTCACCGCCGAGCGCGGCTTGGAGCGCGTCGGCCGTACCGTCGCCGCCATCGGCCATCGGCTTGACAACGATCTGCGCATCCGGATGTGCGGCGAGCAGCGCGCGCCGCACAATCGAGCAGGCCTCGGTCGCGGTCAGGCTGCCTTTGAACTTATCGAGGGCGA
>JANYBJ010000003.1 GCA_025360845.1 bacterium | reverse complement strand
GTCCGGACTGTCCGGCGGACGTTTCGGGGAAACGTCCCTACCTCGAGAGAGCCGCCTAAGAAAAAGCTCTAGTCCTCGTCTTCGTGCGTGCGGTGCTTGGCCGCTTCGGCGATGATCTTCTGCGCCACGTTCGAGGGGACGATGTCGTAGCGGTCGAAGTCCATGGTGAACGAGCCTTGTCCGCCCGTGATGGAGCGCAGCTCCGCGGCGTATTTGAAGAGTTCCGCGAGAGGGGCTTCGGCGGTGATCACCTGGATGCCCTCTTCGGCCTCCATGCCCAGCACGCGTCCGCGCTTGTGGGGCATGTCGCCGCTGATGGAGCCCATGAAGGCTTCGGGAATGGTGATCTTGAGCCGCATGATGGGCTCCAGCAGCACGGGCCGGGCCTTGGACATGCCTTCGCGCAGGGCACGCGAACCGGCGATCTTAAAGGCGATTTCCGACGAGTCCACATCGTGGTACGAACCGTCGTAGATCTCCACGTTGATGTTCTGCACCGGATAGCCCGCCACGGCACCGGCCAACATGCCCTCGATGACGCCTTTGTGGACTGCGGGCATGAAGTTTCCGGGGATGGAGCCGCCGACGGTCTTGTTCTGGAACCACTCGCCCTCCTCGTCTGGACGGCGGGGCGAGACGCGCAGGTAGACCTCGCCGAACTGGCCGCGCCCGCCGGACTGCTTCTTGTGGCGGTAGTGTCCGTTGCCGAGCATGGTGACGGTTTCGCGGTAGGGCACCTTCGGTGTGGCGAGATCGACGCTGACGTTCGATTGCGACTTCATCAGGCTGACCGCGACATCGATATGAACATCGCCGAGTCCCTTGAGGATAATCTGCTTGGTTTCCACCTGTTTCTCATAATGCAGGGTGGGGTCACCATCGAGCAGACGGTGGATGGCGTTGCTGAGTTTGTCGTCGTCGGCCTGGGTCCTGGCCGTCAGAGACATGTACATGACCGGCTGCGGGAACGCGATCTCGGGCAGCTTGGTGGGGTTGCCGACGGCGGCGAGGGTGTTGCCGGTCTTCGTGTTCTTGAGTTTGGGCAGAGCCACGATGTCACCGGGCCCGGCTTTCGGTACGGGATTCTGCTTTTTGCCGACCACCTGCAACAGGGCGGAGACGCTTTCCTTGGTATCGGTCGTGTTGTTCTGAATCGTCATGCCGGGGGTGAGTGTACCGGAAAGGATGCGGATGTAGTTGAGCTGTCCGAGGAAGGTGTCGGTCGTCGTGCGCCAGACCTGCGCCACGAACGGGCCGCTCGGGTCGGCCTTGATCTCTTGGCCTTCCGTATTGGAGAAAACCCGGCTTCCCGGACAGGGCAGGATGCGGCACATGCTGTCGAGCAGCTCGGAGATGCCGATCCCTTTGAGCGGCATCACCGAGTAGATGGGGTGGACGGCGCCGGACCGGATGCCGTCTTTCAGCCCGATGCTGATCTCTTCCGGCGAGAGCGTGCCCTGCTCGAAAAACTTCGCCATCAGGGCGTCATCGCTTTCGGCGGCGGTTTCCGCAAGGCTGTTGTGGAGTTCGGCGAGGTGCTCGGGCAGGTTTTCCTCTTTTAGAATGTTGACCATCGTGTCGGCCGTGAGCGGCGCCGTGACCGGCACGCAGTTCACGCCAAAGGCGTTGCGGATGGAGGCGAGGGTTTTTTCGAAACTGGCGTTTTCCTTGTCGAGGCCGGTGATGATGAAGGAGGTGGACGACAGTCCGCCCTCTTTGCAGGCTTTCCAGGCGCGGCGCGTGCCGACCTGTACGCCGGAGACGGCATCGACGGTGATGAGGGCGAAATCGGCGGAGCGGATGGCCCCGAGGATCTGGCCGTAGAAGTCCATGAAGCCGGGTGCGTCGGTGAAGACCAGCCTGTACTCCTGGTCGGCGAGTTTGTAAGCGGCGGAGAAACTGTTGGCGAAGATGGTGATCTTGCGGTTCTTTTCCTCTTCGGCGGTATCGGATATGCTGGAGCCGTTGGCGACCAGACCCATGCGGTCGTTCAGCCCCAGCTTAAAGGCTACAGCATCGGTGAGGGTTGTCTTTCCGCTTCCGCTATGTCCGAGAATCACGAAATTCCGGACGTTTGACACAGGTAGTTCACTCATGGTAAAGCATTCCGTTTTTCTGGGGCGGCCTCACGGAGGGGCCGCCTGTTTTGTTGTTCCTCCACCCGTACATCACGCCAGTGGTGTTCCTTAATGGAGTGTATGTTCACACTATGACAAATCCGTTAATGAGAGGCAAGTGTTGTTTTCATTTCGCCGGATCAAAACTTGTCCTTGCGGGGGAACAGATTCGAGGGTAAATTATACGTTTCGCGAAAAATTGCATTTGGGATATATCCGTATGATCAACACGTTGTTTTCGGGCGACTCCCGCAAGGGGTCTTTTTTCCGTCGGATCGACTGGACCGCGTTCTGGAGCGCGACGGTCGTCTCGTTTCTGGTTTACTTCTACACGCTCGCGCCTTCGGTGACGTTGGAGGACTCCGGAGAGTTGGCTACGGCGGGCTGCAACCTTGGGGTGCCGCATCCGCCCGGATATCCGATCTGGACGATGTGTGCGAACGTGTTCTCTTGGTTGTTCGGCTGGGTGACGTTTCGGGGGCAGCCTACGCCGGCGTGGAGCATCGCGCTGATGTCGGGGTTCTTTGCGGCGCTGTCGGCCGGCATCACCGCGATGCTCATCACGCGTTCGGCCTCGGACATGTTGCGGGATGCGCACGGGGACGATGCGGATTTCAAGCAGGGCGAGAGCGATCTGTTATGCTGGGCGGGCGGCGTGGGCGGCAGCTTGGTTTTCGCCTTCAGTCCGATCATGTGGTCGCAGTCCACGATCGTGGAGGCCTACTCGCTCAACGCCTTCTTCCTGATGTGGGTCTTCCTGCTCTCCTACCGTTGGATGCGGCGCCCCACGGACAAGATCTTGTGGCTGACGGCGTTCGTGTTCGGGCTCGGCCTGACGAACTATCAGGTGTTGCTGCTGGCGATGCTGCCGCTGGCGGTCATTATTTTCTTCTGTAACATCGCGCTGTTCCGCGATTTTCTGCTGGTGGGCGTCCCGGTGTTGTTGACGGCGCACATCTTGCAGATCGGCGCTGAGCTGCCGGCCATGCCCGGAGCGGCCGGCCCCGCGTACCCGAAGTTCGCGCCGCTGCTCAAGACGGCGGTGCCCTCCATGACGCTGCTGGTGGCCGGCGGCTTGTTTTTAGCGTTGGCGTTGGTGGCGGCTCTGGTTCTGGACGCCTGCCGCAAGGCGAAGGAGCGCAAGGCCTGGATGGCGCCCCTTGCCGCGCTGAGCGGACAGGGGGCCTGCGTCTCGGCCGGGCTGGCCTCGTTTGGCTCGCTGCTGGTGTTCTTCGCGTCGGCGGGGGCGAAAGAGGTCGCCGTCGGTGCGAACGACGCGCCCCTGCTCGCACCCGACATCTATACCAGCGTGGCCGGGTTGATTGTCCTGATCCTCGCGTTGTGCATCGGCGGCGCATATGCCTATAAGGGCAAGCTGACCGACAAAAGCACGCTCACATGGCTGGTGCCTGCGGGTGTGATGCTGCTGATTCTCTTTGTCCGGCTGTCGGCGATCCCCGGCGCGCCGATGCCGCAGGGATACCAGGGCGAGCCTTTCGACTGGACCTTGCCGACGGTCGCTTTAGCGGGGGCGTTGACCGTGTTGTTTCTATTGGGCGGCACGGTGGCTCGGGGAATCTTTTTTGCCGTGCCGGTTGCGGCGGTCCAGATCGCCCTGTTCGTGCTGTTGCGCAAAGGCGGCATGAACGGCCTGACCCATCCCACGACGTGGTGGTTCTGGTGGCCGATCCTCTGGAATTTCGTGATTATCGGCCTGGCGTGGTTCATGTTGCCCAATGGCCGCGCGGTTTCGCTGACCATGCTGTTCGCCGAGTTGGGGGTGTCGTTCTACCTCTACATGCCGATCGTCTCCGACCTGCTTAACCCGCCGATGAACTGGGGCTACCCGCGTACGTGGGAAGGCTTCAAGCACGCGATCACGCGCGGTCAGTACGAGAAGCTGGCGCCGTCTGACGTGTTCAACAAGAAATTCCTGTTCCAGCTGGGCACCTATTTCACAGACCTTCGCATACAGTTCACCCTGATTGCGGCCACGCTCGGCTTCTTGCCGTTTACGCTGTGGAGCTTCAAATCCGGCGGAAAGCGCATCCGTGCGATCTATGTGGCGATCGGGCTCTATCTGGTGACCTGTTTCTTTGTGTTGTTGTCGGAGTACATGGGAGGTGAGCCGCTGCTGCGCATCGACAAGCTGCTGATCGGCCTGATCATGTTGCTGTTGGTGATCGGCGTCGTCACGATCATGTTCCATCAGTTGGAAGAGTTTGTCGTGCGGACATGGAAAGCGCACAACCTTTCCGAAGGCCTGACCATGGGCATCTCCCTGGCGGGTATTGCGGCGGTGCTCGGGATCTTTATCGCCAAGGGGCTGATCCATGCCCTGTCGTCGGGAGCGGCAGATCCGGGGATGGGGGTCAAGCTCGGCGCGCTGACGTTGGCCGTGGTGATCATGGGAGCGTTGGGTGCGGGATGGTATTTCTTCCGCAACTTCGCCGAAAAGAAGTTCGATTTCCGTTCGGACATGGATTCGGTGACTCAGCAGTGGGTCATCGCGACCGTATCCGGGTTTCTGGTGATGAGCGTGTTGATGGTGGTGCTCGCCAACATCAAGGGCGACCTGCAAGACGCTTTCATTCAGAAGGTGAAATTCGTCAGCTCGCACGGCATTTTCGCGATCTGGATCGGCTACGGTCTGGTTTTCGGCCTGGCGCTCGGCAACCGGATCCTTAAGGAACTGGTCCAGCGAGGTCTGCTTGCAGCAGGATTGCTGAAGCCGCTTCGCACGGCGATGGTGTGCGCCGGTGTGCTGGTGGCGGCGATCCCCGTCTACGAAAACTACACCAACGAGTATCTGGTCTTCTCCATGAGCGGCGCTGAGCAGAACGATCACGATTACGGTTGGCAGTTCGGCAACTACCAGTTGCGCGGCGCGGATGCCATCACGGAGGAGTTGGAGCCCGATCAGGAACCGCTGCCCAATCCGATCTACCCGCCTCCGATGGAGCCCGACGCGATCTTTTTCGGCGGCACCGACCCCGGGCGCTTCGTGCCGACCTACATGATCTACTCGGCGAAGGTCCGTCCCGACGTGTTCCTCATCACGCAGAACGCGCTGGCCGACAACACCTACATGAACACCATGCGCGACATCTGCGGCAATCAGGTCTGGATCCCCACGCCGGAGGACAGCGCGCACGCGTTCCAAGTGTATGTGGACGAGGTCCAGTCCGGCAAACGGCCCAAGAACGCCGCATTGACCATCGAGAACGGACGTGTGCAGGTGAGCGGCGCGTTGGGCGTCATGGAGATCAACGGCATCCTCTGCGACATGATGTTCGCCAAGAACAAGGTCCGCCACGCCTTCTACATTGAGGAGAGCTATGTCATCAACTGGATGTTCCCTTACCTTTCGCCGCACGGCCTGATCATGAAGCTCAACTCGGTGCCGCAGCAGATCTCGCGGGACAACATACAGAGCGATATGGATTTCTGGGACTGGTATACGCGGCACCTGCTGCGCACGCCGATGTTCCGGCGCGACTTGCCGGCGCAGAAGTCGTTCTCCAAACTGCGCAGCGCGATCGCGGGCTTGTATGCGGCGCACGGCACGCGTGCGGAGAGTGAAAAGGCCTTTCAGGAGGCGCGCACGCTCTACCCGGTGAGCCCCGAGGCCAACTTCCGCCTGATTCAAGAAGTGTTGCTCACACAGGCGCGTTACGCCGAGGCCATCGACATTCTGGACGAGTACAACCGGCGCGACCCCAACAATGAGCGCGGGTTCGGCTTCGTCGACTTCATCAAACGCGTGCGCGACACCGAGACCAGGGTCCGCGAGCTGACCGCCAAAGCGCAGGTCAGCAAGACGCTGTCGCCGGAAGACGCGTTCGAACTGGCGCTCGCCTATCGCGACCTCGGGCAGAACGAGTCCGCGGCGAACTATCTGAATCAGCTCGTCGCGATCCCCGCCCTGCCGGTCGACAAGCTCTTGGAAATCGGCAGCCTGCTGAGCAGTATGAAAAAGACCGAGAACGCGGTCGCGACGATGGATGCCGTGATGGCGCGGCTGCCCCCCAATTTCCCGGCCGAAAAACTGTTGGAGATCGTGAAGGTGTATGGCGAGGCGGGCAAGGCTGAAAAAATGGGTCCCCCGTTGTCGCGCTATCTGCAGTTGCGTCCGAACGATTGGCAGGCCTGGCTGGACATGGCCACCCTGAGCGCCATGAAACAGCAGCAACAGCAGATGCAGTTCGCGTTGCAGAAGGCGATCGAACTGGGCAAGGGACAAGCTTTGCAGCGCATCCAGGAAAACAGCATGCTGCGGCAGGTCGCAGCGCCGTTCCTCCAACAACTCATGCAGCAGCAACAGGGCGCGGGCGGACTGCCGCCTATTGGCCCGCTGCGGGGGCGCTGAGGCATGGAGACCTGTCATTCGTCGCGTGTGTGGACTCTGGCGCTGACCGTGGGCGTTGTGGCCGTCGCCTTGGCTTTGCGGCTGCCGCGTCTGGATCAGCGGCCCATGCACGGCGACGAGGCGAACCAGGCCGTGCGCGCCGGCGTGTTGCTGGAGAAGGGCGTCTACCAGTACGATCCGGCCGACAACCACGGCCCCTCGCTCTACTTTGCGGCGTTGCCCTTCTGCCGTGCCACCGCCAAGACGTTTGCTGAAACGACCGAGTGGAATTACCGCCTCGTGCCGGTGGCGTTCGGGTGCCTCACGCTCATGCTGATGACCGGCCTCGGGCTCAAGCGTGACGGCGGGCTGTTCGACAACCGGGCCGGACTCTTCAGCGCCATGCTGCTCACCGCGGTCTCGCCCGCGATGGTCTACTACAGCCGTTACTTCATTCAAGAGACCCTGCTGGTGACCTTCCTGACGGGGATGCTTGTGTGCGGCACGGGGTATGTGCGGATCCGCTGCGGTGCGGGTTGCGGCTCACGGGGACGTCCGCCCACCAGGTCCGGTGTCGCGCCCGTGGAGGGCGAGTGTCCTCACGAGCCGCGGGGGGCGATGGGGTATGCCGCGGGCTTCGGCGCGTTTGCGGGCTTGGCCGTGGCGACCAAGGAAACCGCAGTGCTCTCCTTTGCCGCCCTGACGCTCGCGGCGCTTGTGGCGTTCGGTCCCCGCCGCCTGTTCGGCGCGTGGAACACGCGGCATGCGGCGCTGGCAACCGGTGCAGCGGTTTTTGTGGCGGTGTTGCTGTTCTCCTCGTTCTTCACGTATCCGCACGGCGTGTACGATGCGGTGTTCGCGACGTTTTCTCCTTATCTCAAACGTGCGACGGCGCTGCCCGAACACCAGCATCCTTGGAATTATTATCTGAAAATCCTGTTCTGGTTTAGGTATGGGCGCGGGCCGGTCTGGAGCGAGGCCGGTTTGCTGCTTCCCGGCCTGCTGGCTGCGGTCGCGGCGGTGTGGCCGCGCAGGCGGGATGAGGTGTCCACGCGCCACGTCCGCTTCGTGCGTTTCGTGTTTGTTTACACGGTGGCGCTGACCGTCTTGTACAGCGCGATCCCCTACAAGACGCCGTGGTGTACGCTTTCTTTTCTGCACGGGTATATCCTGCTGGCCGGCGTGGGTGTGGGTGTCGCGGCGGAATGGGCGAAGCGGCTTCCGAAGGCGGCCGGGCGTGTGGCGGGCCTCGCCGCGGTCGACGCGCTGGTCAGTCTGCTCGTGTGGCGGCACTCGGCTCAGGCGTGCCGCGCCTGCTTCAAGTGGCCTGCGGACCCGCGGAATCCCTATGTTTATGCGCACACGGGCAGCGACGCGATGAATCTGGTCGCGTCGGTCGAGGCCGCCGCGCAACGGGCGTCGGGGTATGACACGCTGATCGTGATCGCGGTGCCGACACCCGACACCTGGCCTCTGCCGTGGTATTTGCGCAAGTATAGGCAGGTCGGGTATTGGACGCGTGTCGCCGACATCCCCGCCGACCTGAAGCCCGAGGTCGTGATCGCGGCCGCGGATCAGGGCGACGTGGCAGACGAGCGGTTCGGCCATGGCAAGCGCGCGTCGTTTTTCGGCATCCGTCCGGGTGTCCTGTTGAACGTGTTTGTGCCGGTGAATGAGACCGGTGGGAAGAGGGAGTAAGAGCATGGACAAGTACCAGCCGGTATCCAACAAATCCGATTTCCCCAACATGGAGCGCGAGATTCTGGCGTTCTGGGAGACGCACGGCACGTTCAAGAAGAGCGTGGCACGCAACAAGGCTAAGCGCGATTACGTGTTCTATGACGGGCCGCCTTTCGCTACGGGGCTGCCGCATTACGGGCATTTGCTGGCTGGCACGATCAAGGATATCGTGCCGCGTTATCAGACCATGCGCGGGCACCATGTCGAGCGCCGTTTCGGCTGGGACTGCCACGGTTTGCCGATCGAGGCCTTGGCGCAGGAGGCGCTGGGTGTGAGCGGCGCGTACGAGATCCGCCAGCTCGGCGTGGACACCTTCAACGAGCAGTGCCGCTCCATGGTGCTGAAGTATGTCGGCGAGTGGCGCAAGACCGTCACGCGCATGGGGCGCTGGGTCGATTTCGACAACGACTACAAGACCATGGACCCCTCCTTCATGGAGAGCATCTGGTGGGTGTTCAAGCAGTTGTGGGAGCAGGGGCGCGTCTACAAGTCCTACCGCATCATGCCCTACAGTTGGAAGCTCAGCACGCCGCTCAGCAACTTCGAGGCGGGCAGCAATTACAAGGACGTGCAGGACCCCGCGATCACCGTGCGCGCGAAAGTGCTGCAGGGCGCCGATCCCGCCTGGGGCGAGACGAGCCTGCTGATCTGGACCACGACGCCGTGGACGCTCCCGGAGAACCTCGCGATCTGCGCGGGGCCGGAGATCGATTATGTGGTCGTGCGCGATGTGACCGACAACGTCACTTTCGTTATGGCCGAGGCGCGGGTGGCCGCGTATTACAAGAAGCCCGAGGAGTATCAGATCCTCGCCACGATGAAAGGGTCCGCGCTGGCGGGGTGGACCTACGAGCCGATTTTCCCGTACTTCGCCGAGTATGCGACGGCCGGAGCCTTCCGCGTGCTGAACGACGCGTTCGTGAGCACCGGCGACGGCACGGGCTTGGTACACCTCGCGCCGGCCTACGGCGAGGACGATTTCCGCGTGTGCAAAGAGGCGGGCATGAACGTCATCGTCGACCCGCTCGACGCCTCCTGCAATTTCACCGACACGCTGCCCGAGTACAAGGGCCGCTTCTGCAAAGACTGCGACAAGGACCTGATCAAGCGGCTGAAGCACGAGGGCAAGCTGGTCCATCAGACGACCGTGGTCCACAGCTATCCCTTCTGCGACCGCACCGACACGCCGCTTGTTTACCGCGCGATCGAGGCGTGGTATGTGCGCTTGGAGGACTTGCACGAGCGGCTGACGCGCAACAACGACAGCGTGCATTGGATGCCCGACTATGTGGGCGATAAGCGTTTCGGCAACTGGCTGAAAGAGGCGCGCGACTGGAACATCAGCCGCAACCGCTTCTGGGGCTCCTGCATCCCCGTGTGGGTGAACGACCACGACGCGGAAGACACGATCTGCGTGGGCTCCGTGGCCGAGCTGGAAGCGCTCTCGGGGGTGAAGGTCACCGACCTGCACAAGCACTTCGTCGACAAGGTGGTCATCCACAAAGACGGCAAGACCTACCACCGCACGCCGGAGGTGCTCGACTGCTGGTTCGAGTCCGGCGCCATGCCCTACGCGCAGCAGCACTACCCCTTCGGGGGTCAGGGGACAGGAGACAGGGGACAGGGGTCGGGAGTCCTCAACGCCGATGTCAGCCGCTTCTTCCCCGCGGACTTCATCGCCGAAGGGCTCGACCAGACGCGGGGCTGGTTCTACACGCTGATGGTTCTGGGCACCTGCCTGTTCGACAAGTCGCCTTTCAAGAATGTGGTGGTGAACGGACTCGTGCTGGCCGAGGACGGCAAGAAGATGTCCAAGCGCCTCAAGAACTATCCCGACCCCATGCACATCCTGGAGGCCTACGGCGCGGACGCGCTGCGGCTCTACATGATCTATTCGCCGGTGGTGCGCGCCGAGAACCTGCGCTTTTCCGAGAGCGGGGTGAAGCAGATCCTGCGCGACCTGCTGATCCCGTGGTGGAACGCGTACAGTTTCTTCGTGACCTACGCCAATGTGGACGGGTTCCACGACGCCGAGCTGGTCAAGCCCACAAGCCCGAACGTGCTCGACCGCTGGATCGTCAGCTCGCTCGAGACGCTTGTCCACGGCGTGACCGAGGCGATGGATGTCTACGACCTCCAGCGCTCGGTGCGCCCCTTCGTGAACTTCGTCGAGGACCTGACCAACTGGTACATCCGCCGCAGCCGCCGCCGCTTCTGGAAGTCGCAGAACGACGACGACAAGATGCACGCCTACCGCACGCTGCGCTACGTGCTGGTGCAGCTCAGCCAAGTGGCCGCGCCCTTCACGCCGTTCATCAGCGAGGCGATCTACCGCAACCTCAAGGGCGCGTCCATGCCCGAGTCGGTACACTTGTGCGACTTCCCGACGGCCGACGTGGCGGCGCGCGACGAGGCGCTCGAACGCAGCATGGCGCTGGTTCAGAGTGTCGTGAGCCTCGGGCGGCAGCTCCGCACAGAGAACGACCTCAAGGTGCGGCAGCCGCTTTCGGTCATCCATGTGGTTTCATCCAAGCCCGAGATCCGCGCGATGCTGGAAGGTTTCGAGGATCTGGTTACGGACGAACTCAACATTAAATCCGTGGCCTATGGCGCGGACGAGACCTCATTGGCGGATGTCTCGGTCAAGGCCGATTTCCGCAAGCTGGGGCCCAAGTTCGGTGCGAAGATGAAGACCGTGGCCGCCGCGATCGCGGGGCTCTCTTCGGCCCAAGCTGCGGCGTTGGCCGCAGGCCGCGAAGTCACGCTGGAAGCCGCAGGCGAAACGGTTGTTCTGACCGACGAAGATGTGGTCATCCAGCGTGCGCCCAAGGCGGGCATGGTGGTGGCCTCTGCGGGCGATGTGATCGTCGGCCTCGAAACCGCGCTGACGCCCGAACTGATTCAGGAAGGCTTGGCGCGCGAGTTCGTGAGCCGCGTGCAGAATCTGCGCAAAGACGCCGACTTCGAGGTGACCCAGCGCATCGCCGTGACGGTGGATTGCGACACCGAAGTCCGCGTGGCCATCGAGCGCTACGCCGACTATGCGAAGGCTGAGACGCTGTGTGAAAGGCTGAGCTTCGATCTCGTCGAAGCCGATCCTGCCGATCTCAACGGTCATGTCGTCAAGGTCGCGGTGGCGAAGGTGTGAGGGTGTGAACTCTCAATGCCCAACTCTCAATTCACGGCAGCAATTCTAAATAGGGTATAGTTGCGGGTGGCGAGGCGACTCTGGCATCATTTTTCCGGTGGGTGGCACCCCATCACGGCCTGATAGGACAGGTCGGTGAAAAGGTGAAACGATGAATGGTCAATTGTCTAAACACGTCCCCTATACTCCCTTGAAAATAGCCATTCTTCTGGGCTTGCTGTCGCTTTCAATGGCGGGCGGCGGCTACTGGCTGGGACGACGGCATGCGTCTTCGGCTGGCGTGAGGGTCACCGCGCAAACGGTCCAGGTCAAGCGGTCGGGCAAAATGACGCCGACCCCCGTTCGTTATCCGCCGGTCGTGAAGGCGGTCCAGCAAGCCGCGCCGAAGACCGGCAAATATTCCATTGAGGAGATCAAGGCAAAGTGTCTGGAGTTGGAAGAGTCGGAGCCGATGGGCTTTACAGGTGACTCTGACTGGATGAAGTTGATTGCCGATATGGACGCGGCAGACTTTCCGCAACTGCTGGTGTTTGTGGACGCTCATGTGCCGAAGATGATGCGCTGGGGACTGCGGTATCAATTGCTTCAGCGCTGGGCGGAAACGGACGTGTCGGCGGCGATGGCCTACGCCAGCGCGCTGACCAACCGGCAGGAACGCGAGCAGTGTATGAACCTTGTGGCGGGAGTGTGGGCAAAAACGGACGCCCCCGGCGCCGTCGCATGGATGAAACAGCTCCCTCGAGGCCAGTTCCGAGAACAGATTATGAGTTCCATCCTCATGCCGATGAGCGTGTCTGATCCGCAGGGCGCCTTGGATTTGTTTCAGTCTTTTGGGGTCGGCGGTTCGCGGCGCTGGGGTTGGGGGATATTCTCCATTTTTGGAAACTGGGCCACCAAGGATCCGGTCTCTGCCGTCGCCAAGGCGTCCGAGGTGTTGAACGGACAGCAGCGGTCGCAGGCGTTTCAGAGTATCGCCGGCTCCTGGGCGCAGCATGATCCGAAGGCCGCAATGGACTGGGCCAACACGCTGGCGAGCGCGAATGACCGGCATAACCTCATCAGCACCATCCTTTCGATCTGGTCACAAAATGACATGCCCGGTTCCTTGGCCTTCGCGAAGCAAATGCCGGACGGTCAGACGAAACGAGATGCCTTACGCAGCATCAGCCAGCAGTGGGCACAGCAGGACCCCCGGGCCGCTATGGATTTCGTGAACAGCCTGCCGGCGGGGCTCAGCCGGAGCGAATTGCTCGGCAACGTCATCAACGGCTGGTTTAGTCAGGAGCCTGACGAGGTCGTAAATTATGTCAAAAGCCTGCCCGCGGGCGCGGAGTGCAACAAAATCTTGCAGTCCGTGGTGGGGTTGCTTGCCTATGAAGACCCGCAGGCGGCGATCAGGCTCGCTGCGTTGCTGCCTTCTGGCCAAGGGCTGAGCAACGTCTCAGGCCCGATCGCCAACGGCCTTGCGCAGCAGGATCCGCAGGCTGCGATGGACTGGATCAGCTCTTTGCCCGAAGGTAACGCCAAGCGCAACGCGCTGCAAAACGTGAGCTGGCAACTTGCGCAAAACGACCCGGTTGCCGCCGCGGATTTTGCCGCCACGCTGTCGGCCGGCAGCGCGCGCGACAATTTCATCAGCAGCATCGCCAGCCAGTGGGCGCAGTCCGATGCGTCCGCCGCGCTCGCTTGGGCGAACGGCCTTCCAGAAGGAGGGGCCAGGAAGAACGCGCTCGACACGGTCGGCCGGCAGTGGGCGCAGCAGGATCCGCAGGCCGCGCTGCAATACGCTCAGACACTGCCGGCAGGCGGCGAGCAGAACACGTTCATGGAACAGGCCTCGCTGAAGTGGGCGGAAGAGGACCCCGCAGCTGCAGCCGCCTGGTTTCAAGCCCTGCCGGAGGGTGATGCAAAAAAATCCTTCCAGCAGGGTCTTGTTTCCGGAATGGCGCAGAACGATCCTGAGGGTGCCGCGAGTTTTGTTGCCGACCTGCCCGCAGGCGACGCGCAAAACAAAGCCGCCGTTTCGGTCGTCGAGCGCTGGGCGGAAGCCGATCCTCAGGCGGCTGCGGCGTGGGCGGCCGGGTTCTCCGGCGACACCCGTCAGCAGGCGCTCGCTGCGGTTGTTCAGCGCTGGACACAAAATGATCCCGCCGCTGCCGGCCAGTGGGTCACCACGCTGCCCGTGGACGGTGCGCGAGAAAGTGTTGTTCAGAACTACATCAACAACGCATCAGGGCAGTATCCCGAAATGGCGGCACCCTTCGCGGAAAGCTTGACCGATCCCGATCAGCGCGTCAACGCCATTGAAAACGTTGCGCGGAACTGGTTGCGCACCGATCCCGCCGCCGCCACCGAATGGCTGAACAAAACGGCGCTTCCGGAAGAACAGAAGCAGCGGTTGTTGGCCGAAGGTAAGAAATGAGTGCGACGTGATCATTAAGCGAGCGCGCTGAAAACGCAAAGAGAGCGGACGCAGACCATGCACATTTCGGATGGATTCCTTGATGTAAAAACCTCAGCGGTGACGGCCGTGTTGGCCGTGTCTGGAATCGCATTGGCCCTGAGGGAAGTGAAGCGGTCGCTGCCTCCCCGCAAAATGCCTTTGCTGGGGGTGGCGGCGGCCTTCATCTTCGCGGCGCAGATGCTGAACTTTCCGGTGGTGGCGGGCTCGTCGGGACATCTGACGGGCGGCGCGTTGGCGGCGATCCTGCTGGGACCCGGGCCTGCGGTGGTGGTGATGAGCGCGGTGCTGATCCTGCAGTGTTTTCTGTTCGCCGACGGGGGCGTGACGGCGCTGGGCGCGAACCTGTTCAACATGGCGGTGGTGGCTCCTTGCGCGGGGTACGCCGTGTTCGGCGGCCTGCAGCGGGTAACGGGGACGTCGCGGCGCGGCACGCTGGTCGCCACGGCGGCGGCGGCGTGGTGCTCAACGGTTTTGACGGCGTTGTTCTGCTCTCTGGAGTTGGCCTTCTCCGGGGCCGCGTCATTCCGTGTGGTGGTGCCGGCGATGCTGGGCATCCACGCGCTGATCGGCGTGGCGGAGGCGGTCATCACCACGCTGATCGTGCGGGCTGTTTTAGCGGGCGACAGCGTGTGGCAGCCCGCGTCCGGCACGCGGCTCGATTCGCGCACGGGCTTTGCCTTAGCGCTGCTGGTCTCGCTCGCGCTCGCGCTGTTTGTCGCCCCGTTTGCCTGCCCCTGGCCGGACGGGCTGGAGTCGGTGGCAGAGCGGCTGGGCTTTAGCGTCCGGGCGTCTGTGACTCCGGCGGCTGCGCCTTTGCCGGATTACACGGTGCCGGGCATGGGGCGTCATGTGGTGCTGGCGACAGCCTTGGCCGGGGCGGTCGGTACGGCGGCGGTTTTTCTCCTTTTCTGGGGCCTGCATACATTTTTCAAGAAGTCGGGTTCGGCTCCGCCTTCCGAATCTTGAGTTGCGTTTGACAGCAACGTGACGCCCGTTTGACTCTTTTTTGATCTTTAGCTATACTTAGGGCCAACAAACACCATGAATAACAAACAACTCGCCTTTCTTGGGTTCGCCCTGTTTTCAACGCCGCTGGCGGCAAACGCCCTTCAGTATGGTGATTTCACCTACTCGACGGCTGGCGGCGGCGTGACCATCACGGATTATACGGGTTCGAGTACCAATGTCGATATCCCGGAAACCATCGCCGGCACGCCCGTCACCAGCATCGGAGACTGGTCGTTCGCTTCCTGTACCGGGATGATCAGCGTCACGATCCCCGTCCACGTTACCGGCATCGGGACTGCGGCATTCCAAGAGTGTGCCGGACTGGCCAGCGTCACGATCCTCGGCGCGGTCACTGACATCGGCGACTTTGCGTTCAACTCCTGCTCCGCACTGACCAGTTTCACGATCCCTGACAGCGTCGCCAGTATCGGAAATTTGGCGTTCAATTCATGCAACAGTCTCCTGTCCTTGACCGTGGCGGATGCCAACCCTTCCTACAGCAGCACGAACGGAGTCTTGTTCAATAAGGAGCTGACCACGCTTATTCAATACCCGGGTGGCAAGGCGGGAGACTATACCATTCCCGGCAGTGTCGTCAGCATCTGGGACAATGCGTTCTCATTCTGCTACGGACTGACCCGTGTCGCGTTCCCCGGCAGTACTTCCAGCATCGGATCCCAGGCGTTCAAGAGTTGTACAAACCTCATGTCTTTCACCGTGGAAGAGTCCAGCGAGTCGTTCAGCGGCGCAGGGGGCGTCATATTCGATAAGGGGTTGACCCAACTGATTCAATATCCCTGCGGCAAAGCCGGAAGCTATACGATCCCCGGCAGTGTCACCAGCATCGGTGATCTCGCGTTCTATGGCTGCTCGGGCCTGACCGGCGTCAGCATCCCCGCCAGCGTCACCATCATCGGCAACAACGCGTTCGCATTCTGCCTTGGCCTGACCAGCGTCACGATCCCTGAAGGAGTCTATTGGATTAAGGACTACGCCTTCTCTTTCTGCTCCAATCTGAGCAGCGTCTTTTTCAAGGGTTATCTTCCGTACATTGGTATGGATGTGTTTTATGGCTGCGACAACGTGACGATTTATTACCAGTTTGGCGACGCTTCCTACTGGCTGGGGGCCTTTCCCGACTTCCCCCCGGTCGTGCTGTGGAACCCGGCGGTCGAAGCCGGCAGCGCCAGCTTCGGTGTGCATGGCAACCAGTTCGGCTTCAACATCATCGGCACGGCCGGCATCCCCGTCGTGGTGGAAGCCAGCACGAATCTGACCAGCGGCCTTTGGGTTCCGCTGCAAACGGGTGTGCTCGCCGGCGGCTCGCTCTCTTTCAGCGACCCGGCTTGGACGAACTATCCTTCCCGTTTCTACCGCATCAACATGCCGTAGTTTGCGGACGCACCCCCGCAGACGGGCAGACAACGTTTGCTCAGGGCTTCTCCTTTGAAGCTACGGGATCTGGGGCGGAAGACACCTGAAGTTCGGCGATGCTCATCTGCGCCCCCGGTTGGTCCGGGGCATTGGGCGTGACGGCCTGAACCCGGACAAACTGGGCTTCGACAGCGGTGATCCGGTGCTCGAACGTGCCGCCGCGGTCGGTCTTGGCGTGAGCCACGGTCTTCCACTCGCCGCCGTCGTCGGACACCAGGATGTTGTATTCAGTCGCAAAGCCGTCGGCGCGGAAAGACACCGTGATCCGGTCGATCAAGGCGACCCGCTCCAGGTCGACCTCGTAGGCCCAGGCGTAATCCCCGGCGCCCGCCGCCGAGGTGTCGAGGTTGCCGTCCACGCCCTTGTTGGCGAACTGCCGTGCGCTGGCCATCAGCGTGCGCGCGCCGTCGGCCGACAGCAGGCGAGCCGGTTTGTTCAGGGCCAGGTTGTCCGTTTTCTTGGGTGCCGGCGGCGGCGTCTTGGCGGCATCGGGCAACGGGGCGGCCAGCTCGATCTTGAGGATGGTGTCCACCGCGTCTGCCCGGAGTTTCCGGATGTCCACTGTCAGCGTCGAGTCGGACGAGGTCAGGCGCTGTTCGAACGCGAGTTTTCTGCCGGTGTTCATGCAGGTGATCCGGCGTACCCTTCCCCGCAATGGCCACACCGTCAGGCTGGGGTCCGCCGGCAGTCCGGTCTTGCCGCGTGCGTTGCGGAGGAGGTGCAGGTAAATCGTGTCGCGTGTCAGGCTGATGGTGTTGTAGCCCCAGAAGGCGTTCTCCAGAGGACCGGGGTTGACCGCGGTGTAGGCGTGGTACAAGGGTTCCAAGCCTTTGGGATTGGCCCAGTCCGCCATCTTCCGATGGCACTGCATCAGAGGGGTGTCCAGAAAGTTTGTGACGGTTTGCGAGGGAATCAGCGTGACGGTGTGATCCATGTTGGCGATAAAGCCTTCGCCGATCAGCGAGAGCTGGACGCGCAGGTACTCCTGCCAGTCGGAGGTCACGCCTTTGGCGAACCCGAACTCCGGCTGGACGAGCAGGCGCCAGGTTTCGGGCGTGTGCTTTTTGGGCCAGGGAATGGCCACGGGCCAGACGTCCCAGATGGCCTTTCCCCAAGCCGGCCAACCTTCGAAATCCACGATGTCCCAGTCGCCGTTGTTGCCGCGGATATGGCCGTTGAGGATGATCACCAGCTCGGAGTCGTGGCTGCGGATCATGCTGTAGAGCGCGTCGAGCGATTCGCCGTCCACGCCGCTCCAGTCGAACCAGAGCGCCTTGGGGTGATAGGTGGCCAACGCCTCGTCCAGCATCGGGAGCGACTGGTTGACGGTGAACTGCGGGTCGCCGACATTCAGATTGCCCATGTACATGCCGAAGGGGATGCCGTTGGCCTCCAAGGCGGTTTTGTACTTGAGCACCACATCACCGGCGGTTTTCTTTTGCGTGGCGAAGCGGCCGGGCCAGCGGAACAGCAGGTCGCCGTTGTTGTACGTGATCGGCATGGCCAGCCCGTAACCTTGCGCCTTCATCAGCTTGGCAAAGGCGTCGTGCTGCCCGTCCGGCAGGCTTTCCGGGCCATGGATCAGCGCGGTCAGCCGCCGCTCCTCAACCCACTTGTTGGGGCGCTCCCTCACCGTGATCGTCAAGGCTTTTTCCGCCCGGTCGCCTTTGGCGTCGCGCACCCTCACGCGGAAGGCATAATCCTTGAGCTCCGCATAAGCTGCCACAGTCCCGGTGAGCTGGCCATCGGCCAGCAGGGTCAGGCCGGGCGGCAGCTCCCCTTCCCGGATGGTCCAGCGGTAGGGCGGCGTGCCGCCCTGGGCCTGCAGGGTCAGTCCGGACGCCTGCATCATGATCTCTGGAGTGAAGATGAAAAAGTCGAGCACCCCGTCGCAGCCGGGGGGAGTCTTGATCCGGTCCACCTGCGGCATGGCGCCCACGTACGGCCACTCACGGTACCCCATCGGCAGGAGGCCGGTCTTGGCTTCCGGCATGTCGCGGGTGGTGACCGCAAGCGGACCGCCGGGACCGTTGACGGACGCCGTGACCCCTTTCAGGGGCTCGCCTGCGGCGTCGCAGAGCCGGGCGTAGAATCCCAGGCGGCCCTCCTCTTGATTGGAAACCTTGATCAGCAGGCGGTTCCAGCCGGCGGCCAAGGTCACCGGCAGTTTGACGGCGTCGCGTCTGGGGTTTCCTTGTACGCTTTCGCCGACTTTGGCGCCGTTGACCCAGGCGCCGAAAGCGTTGTCCGCGCCCACGCGCAGTTCCGCACGGGCTTCGGCCGGACAATGGAGATAGATGTGGGCGTAGACGACCTTGGCGGCAACGGACTGGCCCTGCTTGACCTTGAAGTAGCTGTAAAGATCCTGGTAATCGTCGTAGTTGCGCGAGAACAGGCGGTCATCGAAATACCGCCACGTCCGCTCGCCGGAGATTAGACCTTCCTTCGGGGCCGCGGCGGCCTCGCCGATCCAGTCCGTCACAAAGCCGCCGTTGGTGGCGTCGTTGCCGAAGGTTCCAGCCACCAGCCAGGTGTTGAGGTATTCATTGGCGGCCGTTTCTGCGGGGGCGGCGGCGAATGCGGACAGCGAGAGCGCGACCGACAGGCCGAGCGCAGATGCGGATAAAGGCAGGGCAAAGTTGGTGTTCATGCTTCTCAGTACCTAACGGGTGAAGTCAAGCGAAAGTCGATCTATTTCTTTTAACACAAAGGCACGAAGGCACAAAGCAGAAACAGCCACACCGTTTGATTATCTTCGCGCCTTTATGATTTTTGGCTTCCGCCACTACGCCGGGTTAGGACCCCAAAAGTTATTTTCCGATGGTCGCACGGAACCGCACTGTTCCGCGCGGCGTGTTCCAGCGAAGTCCGCTGCTGTCGGGCAGCACCGTAGCTTTTGATTCGGCATCAGCGGCTAGAACCTTCAGGCCTTCGGGCAAGCGGATGTGCAGCACGGCCCACGCCGCCGACGATTTCTTGGCAAAGGTCGCCTCGCCCGTCACAGTCGACGTGGCCGGATCGTACCGCATCTGATACGCGACCGGGCCGAAGTGCGTACACGCGCCGGAGATGCCGACCGGCTTACCGGAACCCAGCCACTCGCGGGCGGTCCCCAAGGCGAGGTTCAGGCCGTCGCCGCTTTCCAGCACCATCATGTCGCGGAGCGCGCGGACCACGGCCACCGGCGTCCAGAGGTGTTGCCGGTCGCCTGAGCACTTTGTGGTGCCCGGCTCTTGGCCGCGCTCTTCACACCACGTGTAGAGAGGCGTGCCGTGGTTGAGCGTCGAGTAAAGATAGGCGGCTGCCGCATCGCCGTTGCCACGGGCCAGGTGGACTTCGGCGATGTTGTCCATCGTGATGGCGACCCACGCGCCGTCGGCCATCCAGCCGGTGTGGATCGGCTGGCCGCCCTTGCTCACATTCGCCTCGATTTTCCGCAGGGTTCCTGTGACCAGCTCGTGGGTGGGCGACAGAAGCCCGCAGGGCGACACGATGTTGAGCGCGCCCCAGCAGCTGCCCGAGGTCTTGCCGGGCATGCCGGGAATCCAGCGGTAGTCCTGCTCCTTGACCGCGCTGCGGTCGAGGGACGCGAGCAGGTCGGCGAGGGCCTTCTCGTAGATCCTCTTCAGTTCCACCGCATCCTTATCTTTCCCAAGGATTCCGGCCGCTTCGAGCGAACACCGGTCGGCGTAGGTCGCCCAGATGTTGTGCGGGAAGAAGACGCCGTACATGTCGCCGTCGTTCATGAGTCCGCAGTCGCCGAAGCCGCGCGGCATCAGGCCATAGGTGAGGGGACGCTCGCCGCCGCTGACAATCCGCGACCGGGCCCGCTGCTGCTCTTGCCAGCGAGAACTGGCGAGCATGCGGGGGTAGATTTTCTTCAGGAAGCTCTTGTCGTTTGTCAGGCGGTAATGTTCCATCGCGGCCCACGCCTTGAAGCCGGACCCGCACCACATTGAGTGCATCCACCCGCGCCGGTCGGCCCAGCACCCGTCAGGCTCCTGCATGTCGAACGAGACCGATGAGCCGGCGGCCGACTCCTTGTGCAGGCCGTTCTGATCCAGCGCCACGGCGACGATGAGGGGCTCGCCGGAGTTGCCCGCGCGATAGCACTCCGTTCCCGGCACGGCAATGATGCGCCCGTCGGCGAGCGGCTCGCGCATGATGAAGAGATCCGCGAGGCAAGCCTGGTAGGCGTCCGAAACGCCGGCGTCGGGGATGCTCAGCTGGCTGGCCCGGCCCAAGAGGTCGCGCCACTCTTTCTTGCCATGCTCCAGCTCTTGAGACCAGTCGCGCTTGCGCAGCTCAGGCAGATCAGCAGAGTAGCTTCGGTAGGGCCGAACGAGCCAGCCCTGGCGTTTCTCGCCGGGCTTGACGTTCCAGACAAGGATCATGTTTTTGGGCCCCGGCGGAAACCTGTCGTCTTGAAGCGAGTAGGCGTCTGCCCCGAGGCCCAGGATGAGCACGCGGTCTGCACGGTCGTTCCAGCCGGCGGTCAGGTTGTCGCCCACGTGTTGCGACGCATCGAGCCAGGCGGGGTTCTCGCCAAAGTTGCCGGAATCGCACCGCAGGACGAACTGATGCGGCGCCGTGTCGGTGTTGTGGATCTCGATGCGGACCAGCGCCGCGGTCATTCCTCCGAGGGCCTCCAGCCGCACGGAGCCTGGAGCGTCTTCGAAAAAGCTGTCCAAGCCCGGCAGCACGCGGTCGAGGCGCGTCCACTTGCTCCGCGCCAGCGGCTTGCCGTCGATCTGCGGCGTGATCTGGATGCTCCACGCGGTCGGCGGTGACCGGAAGGTGAGAGGCGGGTAGGTCTTCTCCATCGTCAGGTTGTCGGAGCTCCACGCCATGCGCAGGCTGCCCGGCTGAAGGTCCAGCAGCGTCCGGTCGCTCGCGTCCGGTCGGCCGACGGTGATGCGGTGGGGCGTGCCGAAGGCGTAGGAGAAGTCCACCTTTGACGGAGCGCTTGGATTCGTCTGCCCGAATGCGCAGGGAGCGTCTGACGCGGCAAGGGCAACCGCACAAAGCAGGGGTGACAGCGAAGGAAATAAAGGTCTGTATTGCATCAAAGGAGCTCCGTATTCCGGCAAAGCCGGGCTAAGGAATTTGCAAAGGTTGATTCGCCCCGGCCTTTTGTTCCACGTTCCCAGGCGTGACAACGAGGGTCGCATCGGCGGTGACGGTGAGCGTATCCGGCCAAGGGTCTTTGGCCGGTGCCGACTGCCACACGGCTTTCGCTTCCGGCGGAAGAACGACTTGGGCGCTGACGTCTTTGGGCAGCGACGCCTGCAGTCGGTAAAGATCCTTGCGGCACTCCCAGGCGACCTCGATCCGACCTTTGGGCGTCGTGATAAAGCCCTTGCACCATTGGAGCGAGCCGCCGTTGTGCGGGGTGATTTTCAGGGGGAACCCGAGGCGGATGCCGAGGATCTCTTCGGTCAGCACGCCGCCCACGCCGCACCCGATGCTGTGGCACAAGGCGATCTGGGCCATGGGGTCTTCCCAAAAGGTGCCGGGAACGCCCTGGACCATGGGCAGGAACATCGCCTGGGTGTCGCGCAGCAGCGCGGCGTGATCGCCGAGCCGCGCGGCAACCTCCAGGCGTTGGAGAAAGGGATAGAGCCCCGCGCGGGAGAGCCCGCGGATCGGCTGCTCCCGCTTCAGCGGAGTGGGGAGGAAGTCGTCCCGCAGCGCCTGCCACATGCGCCGCTCGCGCTCCGGCGGCGGAACGCCGCTCCACAGCGCGAAGTCCTGCGTGGTTTCACACGCCTGGGGCGAGGGCGTCAGCTGCTTCTGCGGGTCCCGCACCAGCACATCGGGATAGAAGGTGTCGCCGGGGCAGAGGCGGTTCAGCGAATCGCGCACCTGCCGGGCCCGCTTTGTGTCTTCGTCGGCCACAGCGGACTCCCCTGCCAGACGTTCGAGCCGGGCGGCCTCGTCGAGCGTTTTGGCATAGACGCTGTTGAGGGCGACCGAAGCGCCGTCGGTCCGGATGTCGGCGTAGTCGAAGAACATCCACGAGGGAATCGATTCGAGCAGGCCGTCGCTGTTGCGCCACGTGTCGAAAGCGGCCAGATTGTTCCGCAGCACAGGAAGCAAGGCGCGAATGAATTCCGTGTCGCCCGAGCAGCGCTCGTACAGGCCCGCGTGCAGCACCCAGAAGAGCGGCTGCGTGGGAATGATCGTGTTGAAGTACTTGACGTGCATCGGGTAGGCGACATGCACGAGGGCCGCGGGGCCGTCGGTCCCCTCGGGGTCCGAGATGCTGTCGGCGCCTCCGAGAATCGCGCGGCGGCTGACGCTGGTGTCGCCGAAGAGGGGACAGATGGCCTTTTGCATCCAGTAGCCTTCGACTCCGTACATGGCGTTGCGCTCCCGGTGCGGGCAGTCCATGTAGGCGTCGAGGGTGTTCAACGCCGTCGTCCACTTGGCGCCTTGGTAGACTTGGTTGATCTCGTCGCTGGAACAGGCGAAGTCGCCCTTCAGCTCGGAGGGGAACCGGAACTCCGTGATTCCCAGCCGGTGAACGCTCACGGTGTCGGTTCCGCGCTGCTCGATCCGCAGGAAGCGGGCGAACTGCGGCATGAAGGCCAAGAAACTTTGGCGGCCGTCGCGCAACGCGAACCGGATGGCGTTCCTTCCCGTCTGGACACAGGGGCGCACAGAGCCGTCGCCCGCGAGCCGGTCGCCCCAGGCGATGTCGACCACCTGGCCCGCCTTGCCCGTCACCTCAAAGCCGACAAACCCCACGTAGCCGCGTCCCAGGTCATAGGCGATGCTGGCCCCGTCGCCGTTTAAGACGGCATCGCCCTGACCCGCCGTTGTCGGGCCCTGGGGATTCGTGGCCGCTGCCGGGTCGGCCTTCAATTGTTCCGTATGGAGCCGCTGAAACCATTCGGAGTGTTTGTCCCACTCGGCTTGGGGCTCGATCCGTTCTTCGGGACCGTGGAAGGGTACGATTGTGCCGTCGCCCCTTTGCACGGCCATGACGGATACGGGGCGAACCTCTGCCAAAGGCGCGGGCAGCGGAACGTCGCGAAGGCCCACCTTCACCCAAGGTGCCGTGCCGACCTTGCCGAGGACAGTTGCCGGCTGCGTTTTTTCCTCCGCGTTTTTGCGCGCGTCGTATTGCTCGACCCATCCCCGCTGGAAATTGAACTTCAGCGACTCCCGGCTCCACGCCGTGATCTCCGACGCCTGCCAGGTGCCGTCGGTCGCCGCAAGGATCGCTTTCTTGCCTCCGACGTCGGCTTCCAGTTCGCACAGCAGTCCCGGCGCTTGGGCCAGGGCCTCGAAGGGACACACGCCGTAGAAGACTTCGATCATCAGCGTGTTTGCGCCCTGATTCAGATAGCGGCGCACATCGACCGGATCGACGGTCGCTTTGCCGCGGCTGCTGCGCGCCGGGCCGTGCATTGCCAACTGTCCGTTGACCCACAACCGGTAAAAGGTGTCGGCGGTGATATAGGCCGTGGCGCTTGCGGGGAGTACGGGGACTTCGATCGTTTTGCTGAAACGGGCAAACCGGAAGGGCTCCGGAAAGGCCGCAGGGCACCAGATCCATTGGGCTTGGTACTGGCGCTCCGCTTGTGCGGCCTGTGCGCTGCCGAGCAACATGACGCCACCTGCGGCAAGCGCGAGCAGGTCCCTACAACAAGCGGTTCGAAACATAATCAGGTCCTTTTCCTTATCGGCTCGCCGCTCAGTAACCGAGGGTTTTGAGCTGTTCCTCGAAAGCCGCTGGACGATCGGCCAGCGGATGGGTCGCATCGGTGGCGGCATAGCGAAGCATGTTGCGCAACAGCCGCTCCGCAACCGGGTCGGAGCCGAGGTTGTCGCGTATCCGCAAGGTGTTGAGCGTGAAGCGGCCCGAGCCGAGCTTGTACACGCCCAACGTCAATGCGGAGCCGTAATTGCTCGACGCGTCGATCATGCCGGCGACTGCTTCGAACGGAACATCCTGTCCCGCGAACCCGTAGTTCGAGATGATCTCGCGATAGACGGTGTGGTCGAGGATGCAGCCCGCTGGCAGGCCGTCGAAGAAGGGATGGTTTTTCGCCCAGTCGTCTTTGTGATACAGCCATGTTGGCAGATCGGTTCTCGTCCCTTTGACGGCCAGGGGCAGCCACCCGGTCGGGCTGTCGCCCTTCCTGAAAACGTCGAACGAGAGGAACACCGCTTGGGAACCTCGGGCGATATGCTCGGCCAACTCGCGAAACGCCTTGGCGTCTCCCAGTGCGGGCCGTCTGCCGACGAGGATCACTTCACAGGCGGTCTGTGGGGCGCCCTGTGCGAACGCGCGGCTCTTGATCCCTTGGACGGTCAGCCACGCGGCCAACTCGGGGTCGTCGCCCCAGAGCAATACCTCCGCATCGACCTTCGGCATCTCGGCCGGATCGGCCACGTAGAACTCGACGTCGCCGCCGGCGGCCGCGCCGCCCTTCTGGAACGTGGCCAGAAAACGGTAGCGCCCCGACGGACCGTCGATCAAAACAGCTTCAGAGAAGACCGGCAGCGCGAACTTCGGCGCCGGCTTGCTCTTGGGATCGGGGATGTTCACGGTGATCGTCCGGTCGAAAACCGCAACGTTGCGCGGGCCGACCACTTGGAGCCGGACCGGATAGTCGCCGGGCGCCAGCGCGTCTTCGTTGGCCAATACGGCATCCAGGCGTGCCTTGCGGCCGCGATAAACGTTTGCGGGCTCGACGAACAGGCACCAGCGCAGCGGGTACCAGCCGTCGAAAACCGCGTCGAGCGTGCCGGGTTTGAGTTCGCGGAACAAGGTGGTAAGCCCCTCGCCGCTGAGGCCTTGGTCTTGGGTGCCGGTCAGACTGTAGCCGATGATGTTCGGATTGGCGCGGATGGCGTTGATGTCCGACTTCCGCAGCGGGGCCATCCAGGCGAGGCATTGCTGGAAATAGTCCTCGGGGTTGGCGAACGCCTCGCTCAGGTGCCAGCGCTCCCAGTCGGCCATGAACCGGTCGAGCCGTTCGCGGTAGAAAACGGCGTCTTCGGAGGCGGTCTTCTGCCACTGCTCGAAGTGGCGGGCGAGCCGCGGCAGATCCAAAGCGCTGCCGGTGCCGTGCTCGGACAAAAAGAAGGGATTTCTGCCCGCGCCGACGGTCCGCAAGGTCTGAATCACGGCGGCGGTGTGCGGCACCTGCTGATAGGGGTGACCGTCGCCCAGCAGGTCCTGCCACACGTTCGTGCCCGGGTTAGCAAGGCTCCCGATGACGCCGCGCGATTGCGTAAAAAGCACGAAAGCGTCGGCGGCCGGCTGTTCGGCGGGCGGCAGTATGCCGTAGGACCACGGTCCGCTCGGATTCTTGTCGATCGTAAAAGCCTGCGCGGCGTCGAAGGTGGCGCTGCCCACTTTCACGACGAAATCAAGCCCGGTCGAGTCGGCGCCGTAGTTGTTGTTGCCGAAGCCGACGACACAGTCGATCCGGTCGCCCTTTTGGACGTTGACAACCTCGTGGAACTTGGTCTCCGGCCCTGCGTTGTTCAGGCGGATGAAACCGTTCAGCAGCGCGCGTCCGTTGTGTAAGATGTGGATGTCGGTTGTCGCGGTCGGAGAGGCGTCGCTGAAGGCGACGGCCAGATCCGCCGCGCCGCTCTCGGGGGCTGTCCAGCGGACAACCGAATACTCGCCCTTTTCTCCAGGATGGAACACCAGCCGGCCCGGTGTCCATTTGACTCCCAAGTTATCGATGGTCCGGTCCGTTCCGTTGTGGGTGACGCAGGGATCGGTTTTGCCCTTCGCGCACCACGCCTCCACGCCGCCGGTCGCGTTGTCCCAACGCCCGCTGTTGAGCATCACCAGGCGGGTGTCGTCCAGCGCGCGGAGCTGCGGCAAGAAATCCACGGCGTGGCGGAACACGGCCCCGTCGGGGGTTTCGTTGAGCAGGCCCCACATCGTGATGCTGGCGTGGTTACGGTCGCGGAGGACCATGGACTTCGTGGCATGGTCGAACCGTTCGGCCATCTTGGGCGAATCGTTCAGACACCAGCCCGCGAAACACTCTTCGTAAACCATCAGCCCGATCTCATCGCACAGGTCGAGCTGATAGCGCGACGCGACGCCGGAGATGAAACGGATCGCGTTGAAGCCCATGATTTTGCAGTTCAACAGATCTTTGCGCAGCAGGTCGGGGTCGACGGCAACACGAAAACAGGGCAGCTCACAGCCGGAATGGGAGCACTTCAGGAACAGCCGCTTGCCGTTCAGCTGAAACGTGCCGTCCTCGAACCGGAAATCCCGGAACCCGCAACGGGTCGATTGCTGATCGAACGAGGCCGATGTCTTGACGCCGACCTGCGCCGACACGCGGTACTGATACGGATCGTTCAGCTCCCAGAGCCGGGGGTTCCGGACGGCCAGTTCGGTTTCGATGAGCGTGTCGCCGGGCGGCAGGTCGCGGTCAAGCTCGACCGCGTTCAGGGTCTCGCCGCTCGTTGCTGGCGAAACGTTGAAGAGGAGGTGTCCCGCGACCTTCGCCTGACCCGCGTTGCGGATGTTCGCTTGAATGCGGATCAGTCCGGTCTTCGGCTCGGGCCGGACGAAGAGGTCTTCGACGCGCACCGCCGGCGCAAGGAGCGACTCAACCGCATCGAGGATGCCGCCGTCGTTGTAGCCGCACCCCGCAGTCGGCGGGTAGGTCATGTTGCGATGCGGCGTCTCGGCCCGCGTGATTCCGTCGATCGGCTCGCGGGTCGGATTGTGTACGCGCACGGCCACGATGTTGGCGACGCCCGGCTTGACCGCGTCGGTGATGTCGAACACAAAAGGATCTTCGCCGCCCTCGTGCTGGCCGACGTGGACGCCGTTGACCCAGACGTCGGCCAGATAATCGACCTGCCAGAAGCGCAGCAGGCAGCGGCCCGCGGCGTGGGGATTGGCCGGCGGTGTGAAATCGCGCCAGTACCAGGCCACGCCGTGGTGGCCGTGAAACGCGTCTTGGATGATCGAGGGGCTCTTGACCTGCAAGGCATCGGCGGTCGGCTTTTCACACCACTTCTGCTCGCGCCCGACATTGCTCGGATCAGTCGCGAGCAGCCAGCCGGAACCGTCGAGCGAGGTGACTGCCGTTGACACGGGGGCGTTTGCCGCAGAAGCCATCGGACGTGCGGCGACCGCGAACAAAGCGAGCAGGGGGAGAGTAATAAGACGGGTTGTCATATGGGTGTTCCTTTGAAAATGCCACTGCGGGGCTTATTGTTTCGGGGGCAGAACAGGAAACAGTCTGAGGAGTGCCGGGTAGGTATCACCTTCGGCGCTGCCGGCTCCCTTGTTCTGATAGCCAAAGGTGAGGCTGTCGCCGCAGCAGACGACGGTTTCCTTGCCTTGGAGTTGAGGCGCGATCACATCATAAAACGTTTTGGCCAGCAACCGGTTGCCAGCGGGGGTCAGGTGGACGCCGTCCTGACTCAAGAACTCGGACTGCTTTGCTCGATCCGTAACGGCGTTAAAATCGGCCAGAGCGACCTTTTGATCTGCGGCTAGTTTCCGCAGGGCTGCATTGTAGCGGTCCATTTTGCCGTTGACCGTCTCAGCACCGAATTTGTCGCGCGAGTGATGCTTGTAAACCTCGGACTCGACGCAGTGGTGGATGGTGCAAAGCACAGGTTTGATTCCGGCTTTGCGCGACTGGTCGATCATCCACGTCAGGTTCTCGATGTACGTGTCCAGCGGAGTGAAAAACTGATCGTTGATGACGTCGTTCATCCCGATGTAGATCAGCGCGTAGTCCGGCTTGGGGTTGAGGTTGAGAACGTCGGCCGCGAAGGTGTCGCGCGCGATCCCGCTGTTCTGGCCGCAGCGACCCTTGTTGTAGACCGCCAGCGCCTGCGCGGCGACTTGGTAGGTGATGACCGCCGCGCCGGGCTGTTTGTCGATGGCGACCGCCAGGCCGTCTTCCATCAGGGCGCGCCCGGTCTGTGAGGTTGTTCCGTCTGCATCGAGGTTCTTCAGCGTGTAGACCGCATCGGGTTGCAGGCCGCGCAGCTTCACGTTGATGGCCGTGTAGGGGCTCTGCTCGCGACGGAACGCCTGCACCATGCCTTCGCCCTTATCGGGGGAGTAGAACTGCCAGGCCATCCACGCGCCCTGCTCCTGCGTGTAGGGCGTGAGCGGGTAGTAGTCCGAGGTGAAATGGTCGCGGATGGTCACGTACTGGTCGAGCGTCCGCTTGGCCCAGTCGAAGGGGAAGTTGTCGGGGAATTTCCACCACGCGCCGTCGCCGCTGTGCTGCCAGTTGATGCAGAGCGAGCTGCACATGCTGCTGCGGAACTCGTAGTCGTCGCCCTCGCGGTCCTCGCTGATGGCGCTCAGGGGCACCCAGGCCATGAGGCCGTACGAATGGCACTGGTGCGCGACGGGGTCGCGCGGTCCGTCGGTGCGCCAGAAGGGGGTCGAACGGCCGGTGGTCTCGAGATCGATCCGACGCCCGCCAGAGGCGCAGTTGTCGATGATCATGCCCGGATGTTTGGCGAGCAGCGCGTCCCAATAGGCGTACAGGCCCTCGATGTAGCGGATTTCTGTCATGCCCTGGCGGTCCGGTGTGTCGCGGGCTTGCCAGAAGCCGAGCGGATCGATGTTGTAGTCCTGCCGGTAGCACCCCGTGCCGAGGCCGAACGCATCGATCTTGGCGGAGATGGAATCCGTGACAAACTTCAGGGCTTCCGGGTTGCCCAGGTTCAGCAGCGAGTCTTCGGCTCCTGGCAGCTTCAGCAGCCACTCCGGCTGCAGCTTCGACCACGGGGTGCCGTTGCGGACCCGCTCGGGCTCGAACCAGACCATCAGGTGGCGGCCCGATTTCTCCAGTTGCTCGCTGAGGGGCTTGAAGCCTTCGGGATAGAGCTTGGGGACAAGCTCCCAGTCGCCGACATCGGCGGCCCAGTTGCCGGTCTTGCCGTACCAGCCCGCGTCGACCCAGTAGTAATCGATTGGCAAATCATGTTCGATGATCTTGCCGATGTTGAACTGGTGAACGTCGGCGGGCGTGATGCCGAACACGCCCCAGGTGATCGGCGCGGGCATGGGCTTGCCGCTCAGGGCCGGACGGTGGTGGGCGAGGATGAAGCGGCGGAGCTGGTTCTGGCCGCGCCAGCGGTCGCCGCCGTAGAACAGCAGCAGGACTTTGGGCGTGCGGATCTCTTCGCCCGGATGCAACACGAGGTGAGTCTTTGCCATGCCTGTTTTGAGGGACAGCCCGTTGGAGACCGAGGTGAAGTCCGCGGCCCATTCGCCGGTCCAGCCGATGGCCATCACGACGCCGCTGTCCGCTCCTGCCGCGTTGAAAAAGGGCAGAACGCCATTCGACGAGCGTCCGCCGCCCGGCTGCAGGTGCAGCGTTTCTCCCGGTTTCGCGAGCCGCGCCTCCTGCGGGGCGAAATCGTCGAACGAGGCGACACCGCCCTTGGCCCAATGCAGGGTGGCGTTGCCGAGTGCGGGCATCGCGGTGTCCACCGCTTGGATAGACTCCAGCACCGGCGTGTCGGCTTTGCCGGTGTTTCTCAGTTTAAGCGTCCACTCCACGGCGGGGAAATCGCTGAACTCCACGCCTTCGCAGCGGATCTCCAGACCGGTCTTGGGGTCGGTATACGTGAGCGTGCGCTCGGTCCTGTTCTCGTCGATTTTGCTGGAAGCGCGCTTCACCTCCCACGAGCCAAGCAGTTCGGACGAAGGCTTGCCGCCGTAAAGGAAGGAGAAGAACGGCTCGGTGCCGCAGGTCCGGTTGCTCTCGAATGGAAAGTCACCCAACCAGAGGGTTCTGCCATCTTCCAGGATGACCTTCGCGTCAGCCCAGTCGGCCTGATCGCAACTGATGCCGTCACCGCCGTCGCCCACTTCGAGCGTGAACTCCGCCGCATGCCCAAGATCCGCCAGAGCCGGCACAGAAGCCATGTTCGACCGCAGCAGGCCGGAGTCGAACGCCTTTTTGCCGTTGGCCGTCACCGAAAAAATGATCGTGCCGCCGCTGATGGTGTTTTCGTTTTTGTCGACGCCCACCGTGGCGCTGAACGATTTACCGGGGCTTGGCAATCGCACGACGACCTTGCTGACGGCGTGGCAGTAAAGCCCGCGCGAATACTGCTTGTCGCCCAACTGCATGGGCTTACCATTGCGATTGTTCAGTTGGACGGGGTCGTGGTTGGCCAGCACGCGCAGACACGCCACGGGAGCGCCCTGTTTCACGACGCCCTCGAACTTCGCGGAGACCCAGCACTGCTGATCGGATCGGCCGCCGGGATCATCCAAGGCGGCCGCGTGAGCCATGAGCACCAAAAGAACGGCGATCCAGCCAGCGAAGAAAAATACACGATGCGACGCGCAAACATAACTGATCATTTAGGTTCCCCCAACCCGATTGTAACCGAATCGCGCGATCAGCCTCCGAACGGTGAATCACCTCGCGCAGTCACTTCGAAACAACTACCTTTAATGATAATATCGCTTTAAATTGTCAGACGCAAGATTGCGAATCCGTTCCGTGGGGTGTCCAATCGAAGGCGGACGGCACGGAGGTCGTCCCTCCAGTGACGAAAAGCAGTCGGGGGTACGTATTCTGGAGGGTCGGGCTCCGTCCCGACCGCGCTTTGTTTGTCTCATTGAAATCCGACGCAAACCTGTGTAAAGTCTTGGCATGAAATACATGTTGAGTCTCTTGGCGGGTCTGGTCGTTACCGCTGCGGGGGCGGCCGAAGGTCCGCGCGACCTCTTTAGCGACACGTGGGTCGGCACGGACGGCGCGGGGCGTGTGTTGCCCGGCCTTGCGGAGTGCGGCCAGGTGAAGACGAACCGCACCGTCGGCATCTTTTATTGGACGTGGCACAATCAGCGCGGCGGGCCCTACGACAACACGCGGCTGATCGCCGCGGCGAAGGACGGCAAGGTCGACTGGACCTCTGGCCCGGGCGCCGCGCATCACTGGGGCGAGCCCGAACTCGGGTATTATCTGGAGACGGACCCCTATGTCCACATGCGCCATGCGGTCCTGCTCGCAGCCGCCGGCGTGGACGCGATCTTGTTCGACACGACCAATCCGCCCTTCACGTGGCGTCCGGAGTATGAGGCGCTCTGCAAATGTTTCACGGAGCTTCGCGCGAAGGGAACGCGCACGCCCTCCATCGCGTTCATCTGCCCGTTCGGCGATCCGATGCCGGTGTTGGATCAGTTGTGGAAGGATCTCTATGCGCCCGGGCTCTGGAAGGATCTGTGGCTGGTCTGGGACGGCAAGCCGCTGATACTGGCGGATGTCGCGTTCGCGAAGGATCCGGCGATGCGCGATTTCTTCACCTGGCGCAAGCCCATGCCGGATTACCGCCAGGGGCCGACGGGCCCGGACCAGTGGAGCTGGCTGGAGATCGCGCCGCAGCATGTCTTCAAGAACAGCCGCGGCGAAGCCGAGCAGATGTCGGTGGGCGTGTCCGTGAACGCGTGGACCGGCCGTGCCGGCCCTGCGCCGATGTCGCTTGCCTCGGGTGCCATGGGGCGCAGTTGGCACGCGGGCGCGAAAGATCCCGCGCCGGACGCGGTGAACCGCGGGCTTTTCTTTCAAGAGCAGTGGGACCGCGCGCTGCAGGTCGCGCCGCGCTGCGTTTTCGTGACCGGATGGAACGAGTGGATCGCCGGGAAGATGGATGAGTGGAACGGCTACAAAGCGTCGGAGTGCTATTTCCCGGGAGGGCTGTTCGTGGATGAGTACAATCAGGAGTACAGCCGCGACTGCGAGCCCATGCAGGGCGGGCACGGCGACAACTACTACTACCAACTGGTCGCGAATGTCCGGCGCTACAAAGGCGTGCGCGACGTGCCGCATGCCAACGGCCGCCACACGATCGTCGTCGACGGCAAGGCGGACGAGTGGGCGCGGGTGGAGCCCGAGTACCGCGATGCGGTGGGCGACACCTTGCACCGCGACCACGAGGGCTACGGCACCCTCCGTTACACCGACGCGACCGGGCGGAACGATCTCAAGAACATGAAGGTGGCGTATGATGCCAAGAACGTTTTCTTCATGGCTGAGACCGCCGCGCCGCTGACGCCGCATACGGACGCCAACTGGATGCTGCTGTTCATCGACGCGGATCAAGACGCGAAGACGGGCTGGCAGGGCTACGATGTTCTGATCAACCGCAAGGTCGAGGCGTCTGGCAAGGCGGCGACAATCGAGCGGTGGACGGCGGACGGCTGGTCAAAAGTTGGCGAGACGCGGATGTGCGCCGCCGGCAACACGCTGGAGCTGGCGGTGTCGCGCAAGGTGCTCGGCCTGGACAAAAAAGCGGTCAGGTTCGATTTCCACTGGGCCGACAACATGCAGCGGTTGGACGACGTGACCGAGTTCGGCACCCGCGGCGACAGTGCGCCCGAGCGTCGGTTCAACTACCGGTTCATGAGTGAAGAGTTAGAAAAAGGAGGAGGACAATGATGAAGCGACAGGTTAAACAGGCAGGACGGAGGATTCGGATGTGGGCGGTGCTGGCGCTCTCGCTGGCGACAGGTGCGCGGGCCGGCGAATCGCCGGTCGAAGCGGCGCTGCAGCCGTATGTGGCGTCGAACTGGTTGGCGGGCGCCGTCACCGTGGTGGTCGGAACGAATGACATCGTCAGCCATGAGGCGGTCGGGTATGCCGACGTAGCCGGCAAAGCGCCGATGAAAAAGGACGCTTTTTTTTGGATCGCCTCGATGACCAAGCCGATCACCGCCGTCGCCTTCATGATGCTGGTCGACGAGGGTAAGGTCTCGCTGGATGACCCGGTCGGCAAATACATCCCGCCGCTGAACAACCTGTGGGTGGTCGACAAAAAGGACAATGACACGATGAGCCTGAAGAAGCAGGCGCGTCCGATCACGCTCCGCCACTTGCTCTCCCACACCTCGGGGCTGCCGTTCCTTACGCCCGTGCTGGCCGACGACCTCGCTTCGCTGCCGCTGGATCAGCAGGTCCTGAGCTTCACGATGAACCCGCTCGAGTATCAGCCCGGCGAGGGATACCGCTACTCCAACGAAGGCATTGATACGATCGGCCGCGTCATCGAGATCGCGAGCGGCATGCCCTATGAGAAGTTTCTTCAAACCCGCGTGTTCGATCCGCTGGGCATGCGCGAGACGACCTTCTTCCCCTCGGCGGCACAGGTGAAGCGGCTGGCGAAAACGTATGGGCCGAACGCCGAAAAGAACGGCCTCGCCGAGGCGGCGGTTCCGTACCTGCGCACGCCCTTCGACCGGCCGGGACGCAATCCCGAACCCGGCGGCGGACTCTTTTCCACCGGCGAGGATCTGGCCCGCTTCTGCCAAATGCTGCTCAACAAGGGGATGTCCAAGGGCAAGCGGCTGCTCTCGGAGAACGCGATCGCGGAACTGTCCAAGGTTCAGACGGGCCAGCCGAACCAGAAATACGGCCTCGGCTTCGCGGTGGATTTGGACGGGCGCGGCGCGTTCGGCCACGGCGGCGCGCTGGCGACGAACATGACGATCTATCCCGACCGGCACCTCGCGCTCATCTGGCTCGTCCAGGTGCGCGACGGGTATCCGGGCAAGGGCGGCGACGCGCAGGGCGCGTTCAATGCCGCGGCCTTCAAGTAGGGTACGGACTCGCACTGAGCGTGCGGCTGGTTAGAGCGGCTAATAAATTCTGTAGCCTCTCTTGCTTGACGAGACGGCTCGCGAGGACACTCGCCCTCCAAAAGCGCATAGGTTGCGTGGAGGGCGAGGCTCCGACGAGCCGCAGGGGCGGCACACAAATTTTTAACCCGCTCCAGCCCCTCCTATTTCACCGGCAGGGTGGGCGCGAGGTTCTTCAGGTCGGTCCAGAGCGTGCCTTCGCCCGCGTGGATGATGCGGATGCCGAGGCTCGGGTTGAGCTTCTCGACGAAGGTCAGTTCGGCCAGTGTGGCGGGGTTCTTGAAGACCGCGGAGCGCAACTGGTCGCCGAGGGCCTTTTCATTTGAGACGAGGAACTCCGCTTTGACCTTGGCCTCGCCCTGAACCTGAGTGATCTTCGACTGCACGGTGGCCTTTTCGAGGTTGATCGTGGCCACGGCCAGCGCGGCGACGGCGTTGGTGCTGGCGACCTCGTTCTTGGTTTGCGCGCCGATGGTGGCCACCAGTTTTTCGGTCTCTTGATCGACCTGTCTTTTGAGCTGCTCGACCAGAGCGGTTTCGGTGTTCAGCTCGGCCTGATTGCGGGCCGTGTCCTGCCGCGCCTTGTTGGTCAGGTCCTGCTCTTTGGAGACGCTGGCCTCCTGGATCGGCTCAAGGATCGCGGTGGGGATCTCCACATGGCGGATAATCGCGTTGTGGATGACGATGTGTTTCTCCTTGAGCACGCGCGTCAGTTCGGCGGTCATGTCCTTTTGGAACAGTTGGCGTCCCTCGCCGTCGATGAAGTCGCGCGCCTTGTAGCTCGACCCCTTGATGCGCGAGATCGAGAGCACCTGCGGCAGGATGATCTTCTCGACCACGGCCGGGAGGTCGCCGTAGAGCATGTAGATGCGCGAGATGTTCTCGGGCAGCAGCTCGAATTCGACGGTCATGTCCAGCAGGATCTGGAAGCCGTCGCGCGAGGGAAACTCGACGAAGCGGTTGATGCCGAAGGCCACCGACTCGGGCGCGACGGAACCCGGTTGCTGCGGCTGCGGTTTATCGGAGAACGGATCGGAGGGCTCTGCCTGTGCGGCCTGACTTTGCGACTTGCCTCCCGAGGCGATCTTTTTGGGTGCGCCGCGGCGCAGCGAGCTGCTCGCCGAGTCGGAGGCGGCAGGGGCGGCGTTCGCGTTGAGGGCCTGCTGCGAGATGAAGCCGCGGTCGCGGTTTTTCTCGAGGTACTCGTTGCGCTTCTCCTGCTGGACCTGGATGGTGTTCTGCTGGAGCGTGTCCAAAGCGGTGCTGGCATTGGAGATCTGGCTCTTGGTGAGCACCACGCTGCCGGAGCGTCCGAGGATCGAGACTTGGTTCATGCCGATCTCCAGCACATCCACCTGATTGGCGCGCGGGTTGATGTAATAGAGTCCGGGCTGGAGCACGTCTTTCATGACGCCCTGCTGGCCGGGGCCTGCGAACTCGCCGGGTTTGACCGGCGTGCCGGTTTGGGAGGTGACGATGCCGACGTACCCGATGGGAATGTTCACCGCGTCGAGCATCGTGATATCGTAGCCTTCCGGGTTCAGGCGGTAGGTGCCGGGGCCGAGCACGTCTTTCCACACGCCTTTGCAGGCGGTGTCGGCGGCGAGGATCTCACCCGCAGGCAGTTCTTTGCCGACCTTCGAGGTCACCACGCCGACTTTGCCGACCGGGATGGAGACCACGGGCACGATGCGCCAGGAGTGGTTGACCGGGTCAAGAAAGTGGCGGCCTTCAGGAAGGGGGTCTTTGCGGAGGCCCTTCTCTCCTGGGCCCGCGAGGATCTCGCCGGGCGGCAGAGGTTTTCCTGTCTTGGCGGTCACAATCGCCATGTAGCCGGCCGGCACCGGGATGCGGCAGAAGGTCCACATGAAAAGTCCGGCGAGAACGGCGAGGATGAGGAGGGGCACGAGGATGAGGGAGGTGGACTTCATGGCGCGGTCCCGCCTTTCTTGTCGGCAGCTTCAGGTGGCGGGGTTGGTTTGGGAAGAGGGGGCGGTTTTATGGCAGGCGCGGCCCTTTCGGCGGGCGTCGTCGGACGGGTCTCGACCGGCAGACCGAAGATGTCGCCGTTCTTGTCGGTGGTGAGGATGCTTTCGAGGCGGGGCGCTGTTTTTTCGTAAAGCTTGGCGCGGATGTAGTCGGACTCGTCATGGTAGACGTTGACTTGCTGCTTCAGCACGTCGGCGTCGGCGCGGTTCTTGGCCTCGACCACCTTGCGGTCCGCCTCGGCAAGCGTCAGCAGCGCCTCGGCGTCGGCGCGGGCGGCCTGAAGGCCGATCTTCGCGACGTCGAGTTCAGTCTGGGCGGCGATGGTCTTCTCGACCATGCTTTGCGAGGCTATGATGGTCAGGCGGATGCGGTCGGTGTCGGCGGTGACTTTCATCCGGTTCTGCTCCGCCAAAGCCTTCTGTTTCCCCAGTTCGGCCAGGGATTTGGCCTGAATGATCTGCTGCTCAATCTTCTTGGATTCCTGCGCCGCGAGTTCGCGGTCGCGGATGATGCTGGCGATCTGCTGGGGCGCCATGATGTCGCGGATCAGCACGGAGTTGAGCGAGATGCCCCACGGCGCGCAGACGGACTTCAGGTAGGTCTCCAGGCTGTCCTGGAAGGCCTGGCGCGACTCGCCCA
>JANYBJ010000293.1 GCA_025360845.1 bacterium | reverse complement strand
AGACGCTGTTCTTTCTCAGTCGGAAGACGAAGGGTCGATTTCATGACCCGGAGTATAAAATAGTCGCAATCGTTTGTCCCGTAAAATATCGCAACTATCTCAACATTAGGAAGTTACTGGTGGGCGTGAATACGCCCTGCCCTAATCCTAACGTTTTAAGAATCCGAAAAAAGTGATACCGGCATGAATATTTCGCTTGCAAAAGAGGTATAGATATTCTATATGACTATTTCATGTCAGCACGCATACCACTTTTAAGCAAGACGCCGTTTGTTTTGGATCCCCGCCCGTTGACGGAGGCCTCCAGTGCACACACCGGACTTCTCGCCACCTCGCGGGCCTATCGTTCGCTTGGAGTGCCTGATTTGATTGCTACACAGTTGAAGTTACGAAAACGCCAGCGTGGGTACAGCGAGGGACAGATGGGTGAAAGTCTGATCTTGCTGCAGACTGTCGGCGGGGAATGCCCGGAAGATATCCGCCTACTGTCAAACGATCCTTGCTTGGAACGCGGGTTAGGATATCGCCCGCCGAAAGTCACAGCGATACGCGAATTTCTCGAACTATTCCATGATGAGGACATTGCGTTACTGCGCCCTGCGCGCGAGATTCAGAAGAGTTTCATCATGCCCAGCACTGAGCCAGTGGCCGCACTCCAGACCGTGCAGGCGCATCTGGTTCGGCGCATTGCCCATCGGTATGAGCAACAGGGTCAGGCGCAAAGCATCGCGACCGTGGATCAGGATGCCACGATCATCGAAAGCCACAAGAAGTCGGCGCTACACCATTATGAAGGCGGTCGAGGGTATCAACCGATGGTGGCCGTCTGGGCGGAGACGGATTTGGTTCTGGCTGATGAGTTCCGTGACGGCAATGTGCCGGCTCGTCAAGAGCCACTCACCTGCGCCCAGCAGGCTTTTGCAGCCCTTCCGACGACGATTACGGCTCGATATTTCCGAGGTGACTCGGCGTGTCACGAGAACGGATTACTGAGCTGGCTGAGGCATCCGGATCGGGCGGACGAACCCGGAGGGGTGATCGGGTTTGCCGTCAGCGCCTTCACGAGTCCGGAGTTGAGTCAGGCCATGAAACAGATTCCCGACAAGCAGTGGAGGACGTTTGACACGGAACCGGATGGAACCCTGCGTCAATGGGCGGAGATTCCCTTTGTGCCCGCCGAACGGTATGAGCAAAAAGAGAGCCGCCCGTTGCGCTATGTGGGCTTGCGCTTGCTCAAACCCCAGGGCGTCTTGTTCGCCGATGGATCGGATCGCCATCACCACGCGGTAGTGACCAACCGGGATATACCCGGCGACAAACTCTTGGACTGGCATCGCGAGAAGGCTGGAACAGTCGAGCATGTCCATGACGAAATCAAGAATGCTCTTGGCGGCGGCCATATGCCCAGCCAGCGCTTCGCGGTCAATGCCGCCTGGTTCAAGTTCGCCTTGCTCAGCTACAATCTGGCCAGCGCCATCAAGGGACTGTGCTTCTCTCCTGAAGAGCGCACGGTTCGTTTCAAAAAATACCGCTTGCTGCTCGTCCACCTATCTGGCCGTATGAACAGAAACAACTGCGTGATGGGTCTGCGTTTATGTGCGCCCCCCGATGCCATCAAGCGCATGCAGAGAGTTTGGTCGGTATTCCCACTGAAAACTCATGCGACGTCGGCCAAAGCCTTGGGCAGACCCTCGCCGTAGCCGTTGACGGCCTCTCTCTATAGGATGCGGGCAACAGTCGAATACTGCCCTGACTCCATCATTTTGACCGTGGTCAACTGAAAACCATCGAATTTAGCCCTGTTTCGCAAGGTTTTCACGCCATCGCTCTATGCCTTCCATTCCCTCGCCGCCAAATCAGACTGGTCATTACGCCTTAGGCGAGGATTTGGGTATTAACTGGAGCATTGACTTTGTTCTAGTTTGTGGGATAAGAGCGAAGTGTTAATGTGTTATTTAACTGAGCAGAAAGGAGCTTAAAATGCGCAAGGTTTTGTTAGGTTTGATGGGGGTGGGTGTGGTACTTGGATTAAGCACGCGATCGGATGCGGATGTCGCTGCAGTGGCGGCCAGTCAACCTATAGTCGCTCCTTCTGCCGCCACTAAGATTGGTGATCCTTCTTTCTCCAAAAAACGGTATGACGCCATTATGGGTGAATTGGACGCCGGTGGCGACCTTCTTGTGGTCGCGAATTTGGAGGGCCTGATCAAGCAAGGGGTAGGCGCCATCACTCGATCCGTTCTTTTTATGGGGAAGGGGGACCCTGGAGCCCAGACGACTTTAGGATGGGTCGCAAAAGTCCCCGGATTTCTAGATAAAAAC
>JANYBJ010000299.1 GCA_025360845.1 bacterium | reverse complement strand
CTTCTTCGGTCTGGCGGAGCTTGCGCTGCCGGAGGATGGCGGCCCTGTGATCGTGCGTCCCGTGGACAGTGTTCCTTTCCAATGGGGAAACTATAACCCGCAGGCGACGGGAGGGTACGGCGCGGGCTTCTGGCGCGAGCTGGACTTGTACGGCGGGTGGTACAACGCCCTGATCAACCTGCGCAGCTATTATACGAACGGGGTTACGGTCAGTGGCGTCGAGGTGCTGCCCTCGCTGGCCGCGACGGTGAAAATTACGGACTACGACCCCAACTCCGAAAAGGATCAGCCGCCCAAGATCTCGTGGACGGAGCCGGTCGCGGTTGACGCCGTGGACGCCTCGCCGAACGGTTTGGTGATGAATGTGACGCCCGCGGCGGGCGTAGGGTCGGGGTTGGCCGGTCCCAAGGTGCCGACGCTGGTGAAGAGCACCGATCCCGATACGGGCGAGATCAGCTACAACTACGGGACGACAAATTCGGTCGGGCTGACGGTCGCTTTTACGCGGGCGACGGGCCTTTTCAAGGGCACGTTCAACGTTTATTACGATTACGTGTCGGCGGACGACCGCATTGCCGGAAAACAGAGTTGGTCGCACGTGGCTTCGAAAGCGGCGTATGAGGGCGTGCTGACGCCGGTGCGCGAGGACACCTCAGATGGCGTCGCGGGACGCGGCTTCTTTGTCTGGGCGGACAAGAGCTCCTACGACTCCGGGAAAGTTGACAGTCAGGGAGATCCGATTTTGACACCCTACACCTTCACAGGGTCTTACGATTTTCTGCTGTTAGTCAATTAAGGGGCAGAGTAAACTGCTCCTATGAATCGATATAAAGTTTTGATCGGCGGTCTGCTGGTTGTGGCCGCCGTTTTCGTTGCGCTGACGTTAAGGACTGCCGATAAGGGAAAATTCTCTGCGGATCAGACTGGGAAGGCGGGCGACGATAAAACGGAACGCCCGGTGCCGGGTGCGGCCAAGTCCGGGGACCGTGTTAAACGGGCCTCCGACAGTCAGGCGCAATCCAAAACACGGCCGTCGGAAAAGGTTGAGAAATCCGAAACATCGGAAGCGGCGAATGATCCGCAGCCGAGCGGGAGCGGGACAGAGGCGAAGACGCCGCGCGAAAAGGCGGTTGCGGCTTGGGAGACGTTGGTCGATCAGGTGATCGAGCAGAAGGAAGCGTCTACAGCCGAACAGGCCAAGAAAGTCAAAGAGGCTTTTGACACGTTGGATAAAGAGGACCAGATGGACGGCATCCATCGCTCGCTCAACCTCTTTCCGGACGAACAGTTCCCGGCCTTGTACGCGATCCTTTACGACAAGAAGGAGAACCCGGAAGTGTTGGACGCGATTTTCAGTGACGCGTTGAACCGTCCGGAGGAGATCAAGATGCCGCTCATGCGCGAGCTGCGCAAAGACCCCGAGCATCCGATGTTTTTCGAGTCGTCCCGCATTCTGGATGTGGTTGAGCCAGACGGGGGAAAAACGCCGCAGAAGTGAAGCGGCCCTACCTGAGTCGGCTTCTGACCCATTCGTGTTCGGCGACGAGGCTGTCGACGACGTCGGCAGGACGGATCGCGGGCGGCAGCACGTTGAAGGTGTAGGTCTCGAGCTCCAGCGGATAAGCGCGCGCCTGAACGCGAGCGAAAAATTCGGGTGACAGATCCGCATGTGTCGAGCCGAGCGTCTCGTCTCCCTCGTAGAAAAGCGGCACATGAAAGTGCGTACGCAGCTCACAGCCCGCGTGTTGCCGCGCGGTCTCCAACGTCTCCTTCGTCAAATCCGGAAGCGAAATCGTTTTCCCGCGCGGCAACCGGATTTTGGTCTGGTGCAGATACACCGGATCGATGAAGTCGACGAGCCGCTCCAAGGACGCTTCGGTGACGGTGGCGCGGATCGCGGAGCTGAGCTGGATGCGTGCGACGCGGAGGCCGGCACTCTCGAAACGGATCAGCGCGGTGAGCGGGTCTTCGAAGGCCACGGCGAAGTGGCAGGTGTCGAGGCAGAGCCCGATATAGGTGCGCAACAGCAGCTCCGCTTCTTCCGGAGTCCGGCGGCCCTGATACGTCAGCCAGCGTTTTCCCTCCACGAGCAGCTCGTCTTCGAACCAGGCGATGACGTCATCGGTGTTCTCCAGCAGACAGTCGGGTTCGGGCTCCAGCGCCAGCACGATCTCGCGTCCGCTCCTGCCTTTCAGATCGTGCAGGAACTCCGCCATCACGGCAAGTTGGCGCGTGCCGACGCGGCTCGCGGGGACGCTCGCCCTCCAGTGCCCGCCAGCGTCGGGTTCGCCGGTGGGGCTCGCGGGGACGCTCGCCCTCCAGTGCCCGCCAGCGTCGGGTTCGCCGGCGCGGCTCGCGGGGACGCTCGCCCTCCAGTGCCCGCCAGCGTCGGGTTCGCCGGTGGGG
>JANYBJ010000295.1 GCA_025360845.1 bacterium | reverse complement strand
CTCGCGGTCGAGGCGGTCATTGACAAGCTCGCGACCAACGTCTACCTGACCGCTTACGGCTCGGCCGCCCTGAACGTCGGCCTCGCCCCGGTCAGCCACGACCCGGCGGGCTTCTCGCTCTTCATCGACGGTTCGCTCTGCGCCACCGGCCAGCCGCCGTGGCAGGTGGACACCAGTTCCCTGACCGGCGGCGTGCACACGCTGACGGTGAAGTCCGCGACCTTTACCGACCTGGTGGACACGGTTACGGTGAAGGTCATTAAATTGATCTCTCTTGAACCGGACGCCATGTTCAATCTTCAAGAAGTTGATGATGGAGATGAGAATCCTGACACGCGAATTTTTGTGATTCCTATCGCAGCACCGATGGAGTTTCCGGTTGAATCTGTAGTTATTCGGGCAAATATAACGCCGGTGCTCGACGAGAACGAATTGCCCAGTTGCACGTCCTTGCAAGGAGGTGCGGGGAACGGAAAGTTGACGAGATCCGTAGTAAGGTCAATTTCTTCGGGAGTTTCTAAAACCGAGTTCACGTTTAGCTGCTTTGGGACGGATTCTGGATTGCGGACAACTATTTACGTATATGAAGCCAAAGTCGGCCTTTTTGCGGATGAAGGTGATTTACAGAATATCGACGTTGGGCACAGTTGGGGGTGTTACACTATTAGCGATGATATGCGGCTTGATCTTGTCCCCTCTGATTACTGGGACTATTTAAAGGAGATTGGTTTTTGGCCTTCAATCTCTGGCAGCGGCAATTGCGACGGTGAAGTTCGGCTAAGCAATGATGCAATGGGTTCTCACACGCCCACTGGCTGGAAGGAGTACCCCGTCTTATTAAGCACGTTTTTACTCGCGTTGCCACAAGTGAAGGCCAGTGTGGACAGTCCTCCTTGGTACAACCTTTTCAACTACAACTGCACGGATTATGCCATTGGTCTTGGCGAGGTTGTTAACATTTACACGATGGATGCTTCCGGTACCAGTACCCCCTGGGTGTTTTCAAGTTGGTTGGATTCTCACTGAGAAGAGGTCTCTCATGAAGTTTTCGCTCAAAGCAGTCTTGGTTGTCATTGCGGCTCTGAGTTTGGCATATTGGTTACTTACAATACGCAAAGCACAAAAGCCGCATGAGGATATCCAGCCCCTGGCAACTCGGGCTATTAACGACAAATCCGAACTCGCACCTGACTCTCTCCCAGGCACACCACCTACAGTTATTGTACCAACTGGAATCAATTTCAAAGGTGTCAAACTAGGCACTGCAAGTACACAATTACAACCGATATTTGATGTGGTCAGCAATGCTGTACTATCGGTGGATCGGATTTTGAAATCAAAAGATTACCAAGTTCACGAATTCAGTCGTACTTTCTGGTTGATATCGGAAGACAAGGGTCAGTCAACAGTTTGGAAAATTTATCCATACAGGACTAATGCAGTCGTTAATTCTGTTGAGGCTATTGTCTATCAGGATGCGGCCATGACACAAAAGGACTTATCGAAAACGTTCCAGATGGTTTTCGATCATGACACCGGTTCTCTCCGCGCCTTTTCCTGGGGGGATAAACATGAGGTGCTGCAAATTTTGACCAATGGCAATGTTGATTATGGGCGCAATGTCGGCGAACAAAAAAGGCTTACTATGCGGTGGAATGCACAAGGCGGTTTGCTTTCGAGTAATAATTATAACTGGGCAAAAAGAGGTCGGGTTATTAGCGGCACACCTTCAGCTGGTATACCGTAAGCAACCCTGTTGTTGAGATCCGGTTCGCGAATAGTGGAACAGCGACCGAAAGTGAAGTCAGGCGTATGGATTTTTAAAACAAGGAGTAGCATGAAAACGACACTAGTGACTTGTTTTCCAAACAGATTTTTCGCTTGCGTTGTTGAGACAATAGATGGTACCTATAAAGACGATCTGTCATGTCTAATTTTGGTACAGGACAGAGTTAATCTGAAAGAATCGCATGTAATTAGGAGGTCGGACACATGAAGCAAATCGGAACGAGAGTGTTGTTGGCAGGTGTCGTTGCCGCAATCGCCGGGACGGCTTGTGCGGCGGAGCAGACTTGGGTGGACGGCGGTGCGAACAACTTCTGGAGTCTCAGCGACGCGAACTGGAATGGAGGTGCCGTGTGGGTGAACGATAACAACGCGGTCTTCTCCGGCACGGGCGGAGTGGTCGAGGTGGTCGGCGATATCCGTGTCACGGACATGACGTTTCAGGCCAACAGGTACGAGATCGCGGATGCGAACGCGGACGGGACGCTGACGCTGGCGGGTGCGCCGGGCGTGCTCACGGTGGTCAACGCGGGAGACACGGGGACGGTCAGCGAGGTGCTCGGCGGCAGCGGCGGCTTCACCAAGGCGGGCGCGGGACTGCTTCAACTCAAAGGCGCGAACACCTATTCTGGCGTGACGCGCGTCAGCGCGGGCGTGCTGCGGCTCTCCCCGAACAATCTTGCCGCGCTCGGCGCGACCGGCGCGGGAAACGAGACGGTGGTGGAGGCGGGCGCGACGCTGGACGCATACTCCGCCTGGTCGGATAACAATGACGAGGACATCACCATCGCCGGAGCCGGAGTGGACGGCAAAGGCGCACTCGTCAACACGGGGCCGACTCCCTACTACAATGTCAGCTACCGGAATCTGACGCTGTCGGGAGACGCGACGATCGGCGGAACCATGCGGTTTGATTTGAACGGTGCGGGAACCTTCACCGGCAACGGGCACACGCTGACCAAGGCGGGAAACTTCGAACTGGCGGTCTCCCGCCCGATGAACAACAGCCCGATCGTGATCAACGAAGGCACCTATACGATTCAGAATGATGAGGCGCTGGGAGGAACCACGCCTGGCGACACGACGGTCAACGGCGGCAGGCTGCTCAGTTGGGGCACCCACAGCATTCCGGAGAGGATCGTTTTCAACGGCGGAGAGATTCTCGCGAATTGGCAGAATGACGTCTTTACGCTGACCGGCCACATCACGCTCAATAATAGGATCGGCGTGTACAACGGAAATACGGCGACGATCGTGTTCACCGGTTTGATCGATGGCCCGGGCGGAATGAACATGGGATGGGGAAACCCCACCCCCATCTACATCTTGGGCAATGACAACTCCTATTCCGGGCAGACGACGATCAATGGCGGCGCGACCCTGTATGTGGGCCGGGCTGACCTCGCTTCGGGCAGACTGGGTTCAGGGGTTGTTTTGAACACCGGCACGCTGTACGCCTACACGGACCAGATCGGCTCGGGCCTCATCGTGAACAATGGCAACCTGTTCTTTGACCGCACGGGCGCGTCCGCGGTGGTTCACAACGCGGTTGTCGGTTACGGCAACGTCTATACCCGCTTCGGCGAAGACGTGACGCTGAGCGGCGGCGTTTCGTCGAACATGTGGTGGCACATCGGGCAGGGAAGCTTCAACATGACGAACGGCGCGAGCCTCACGCTCTCCGATTCCTTGACGATTGCGGACCGCCTCGATTCGGGGTACGTTTCCGACCCGACGAATGTGACGGCAACGGTCAACATCTACCCCGGGTCAGAACTGACCGCCAAGTTCATCGTGATCGGCAACGGCTTCGTGGTCGACGGCGGCGGGATGGCCGGCACGATCAACCAGTACGGCGGCGCAGTGCGGACGACGGGCGTGACGGCCGAGAACAACGGCATGCGCCTTGGACACTGGCCGCAAGCGAACGGCGTCTACAACATGATGGGCGGCACGCTGACCATCGGCGGCGATTATGAACTCAATATCGCCACGGACGGCCAGGGATGGCTCCACCTGACGGGAGGCGAGGTCTTCGCGGCCCGCGTGGACGTCAACGAACGTGACGGCGGCGGCGGCTACGGGCGGCTGACGGTCTCGGGCGGAGTGCTGAACGTCGGCACGCTAAGCGGTCTGGTGGCGGAGACGTTCAACAGCATTTGGGCTGACGCCGGCGCTCCGTACCTCGTCGAGTTCGGCGGAGCGGGCGGTACGGTGCGCGCCGTGACCAACATCTATTCGGCCCTGAATGCGACGTTGTATGGGACGGGCGCGAGCGCGATCACCTTCGATTCTGCCGCCTACGCGATCAACCTGTCCGGCAATCTGACGGGCACGGGCGGGTTGAACAAGGCCGGCACCGGCGTGCTGAATCTTTCGGGCGTGAACACCTACGGCGGCGCGACGCGCATTCTGGCGGGCACGCTGACGCCGGTGTCGGCCAGCGCGCTGCCGACGGGCGGCACGGTGCTGTTCGGCGTCACGCCGGACGACGCCGGCGGTCGGCTGCATGTTCCGGGCGACCTATCGCTGTCCGGGCTGATCGTGGGCGTCGCGAACGCCGAAGCGCTGGACAAGAGCAAGAGCTACACGATCGCCACGTATGGGGGTACCCTGACTGGGCTGGCTGGGGGCTCCGTGCTGCCGGCGCCATGGTACGTGTTCTACGACAACGGGAACAAGCGCGTGCAGATCAAAGCCAATATTGGCACGCTGATACGTTTGCTCTGATCAGTCCGAAGGCCCGACCAGTTCACGCGGAGCGTGGTGCCGTGGCGGCATTCGCCGCGGCGCCGCGCGTAACGCGGGCGTAGAAGGGATAACGTGCGGGATCGTCTCCCGGGCGGATCCGGCGCCAGCGGCGGTAGGTCAGGCACCAAAAGGAGGGGTGACGGCGGATGACGCGCTCGATCGCGTCGGACAACTGCTGGGTGCGCACGGGGTCGGGGGTGGTCGGGTCCGGCAGGAAAACGTCGCTGCACTCGATACGGTAACGGGCTCCTTTGAGTGGCCGCGCCCAGACGAACAGGATGGGGATGTCCAGTTTGCGCGCCAGTGTGGCGGGGGTCATGGACACGCTGACGGGCAAGCCGAAGAAGGTACACCATGTGCCGCCTTCTGCGGCGGCCATGTGCTGGTCAACCAGCAGGCCCACGCTTTTTCCGCTTTTGAGCGTGCGGATGAGCGGCCGGACGGCGCCTTCGATCGGGATGATTTCCTGTCCGATCGCGGAGCGCTGGCGGGTCAGGAGTTCGGTCATGGCCGGTGTGCCGATCTGCTTTGCGACGCACATGATGGGGATGTCGTGCGCCACACCGCCTTGAGCGACGAGTTCCCAGTTGCCCAAATGGGCGCTGAGCATCACGGCGGGCTGGAGGTGTCGGATCCTTTCGAGCGTGCCGGGGTCGAACTCGACTTGCGCGAGAATGCGTTTGCGCGTGTCGCGTAACAGCCAGAAGAGGTTCAGGACCGTGCGCACGTTGGTGCGATAGGAACGTCGGATGATGAGCCGCTCGCGCGCAGGCGTCAGCCGCGTGCCGAACATGAGGCGCAGGTTGGCCTGCGCGATTTTTGTCCCTCTGCGGTCGAAGACCGGGGTGAGCGTGGAGATGAAGTCCGCGAGGCTCACCACGCTTCGGAGGGTCAAGCGGGGAATCAGCGCCTGTGCCAGCCAGATGCCGAACCACTCCAACGGCATGCGCATTTTGCGGTAAAGGGATTTGATCCGTTTTGTCATCAGACAAAAAGATATCAGACGGTTCCGAAGGTGAAAAGCAAAACCGGATTGACGGGTCTGGGCGCAGAAGCGAGCGGCTGGCCCTGATGCGGGCGCGTCGGTCAGCGCGCGGGAGCGCACTCGGAATTTTGCTTCGAGGGACGTGCGTAGAAGGGGTAACGCGCCGGGTCGTCGCCGGGGCGTATGCAGCGCCAGCGGCGGTAGTTGAGACACCAGAGAGAGGGGTGGCGGCGGATGACGCGCTCGAAGGCGCTGGCCAGCTGCTGGGCGCGCTCCGCATCGCCGACGTTCGGGTCGGGCAAGAAGACGTGTCCGGGTTCGATGCGGTAGCGTCCGTCCTTGAGCGGACGTGACCAGGCGAAGATGATGGGGGCCTTTGTTTTTCGGGCCAGAGCGGCCGGGGCCATGGAGATGCCGGCCGGAGCCCCGAAGAGCGTGACCCAGGCGCCACCCTCCCGGATCGAGGTGTGCTGGTCGATGAGCAGCCCGATGCTGGTGCCGTGTTTCAACGCGTACAGGAGCGGGCGGAGCGCGCCTTCGGCAGAAACGAGCTGTTGGCCGATGGTCGAGCGAAGGCGGATCAGGTGTGCGGTCATTTCCGGGGAGCCGATCTCTTTGGAGACGGACATCATGGGTATGCCGTTGGCAACGCAGGCCTGAGAGAGGATCTCCCAGTTGCCGAGGTGGGCGCTGACGGTGACGGCCGGCCGGTGGAGGCGGAGGGCTTCAAGCACACGGGGGTCGAAAGAGACCTGATCGGCCAGACGTACACGGGTGTCGCGCGACATCCAGATGACGTTGACGAGCACGCGCGCCATATTGCGGTAGGAGCGTCGGATGAGCGCGCGCTCACGGACGGGGGTCATGCGTGAACTGAACATCAGGCGCAGGTTGGCGCGGGCCACGGCTTTACCGCGGCGGTCGAACAGGTAGCCGCAATCGGCCAGGCGGCGTGAAAGCTTCAGAATGCCGCTGAGCGGTAATGGCGGAATAATGATGAGTGCCAACCAGATAGCGAACCATTCAAACGGTCTTCGCAGGACACGATAAACTTTTTTTACCCTTTTGGGCATGCCTGTAAATATAACACGCGCAGGCGGGTCTGGAAAGAAGAAACAGAGAAAGTGACCGCGATGTAATCTTCGAAGCGGGAAAAGGGCAAGGCCTACCACATATCGCCGAGGGGCCCGCACGGGACGATTTCGATGGTGGCGTCGACCTCCTCGCCGGGCGCGAAGCCCGCGATGCCGACGACGACGCGGAGGGGCATATGGTCGGGGACGGTGAACCCGCGTTTGCGTTTGACTCCCTCCCAGACAATGTTCAGGCGGTTATAGGAAAAGTGCTTGGCCATGCGCACCTGAGTCTCTTCCGTGAGCATGGGGACAGACATCGAGGCGATCAGGCGGTTGTCTTCTGTGACGCTGTAGACCGCGACGCAGGCGGCGGGCCCCGAGTCCTCTTTTAAGGCGGGTTTTTTGGTGCGGAAAACGACTTTGCAGACCAGGTCGCGGCTGTCGTTGAGACGCCAGGCCATGGCTTTGCCCAGCCAGGTGACGGCCTTGTTGTCGTAGTTGACGGTGGAAGCCTTCTTGGTGCCGCGCACATAAGCGCGCATGGTTTTCGGGAAGGCGAAGATACCGAGTTCATCCGGCTGCCCGGCCAGATTATAGAGCGAAAAGTCGTGCGAGTAGTTCCCGGAGCCTTCGAATTTCCATTTCGTGATTTCCGGCGGCCAATCCTTGTCGAACTCGAGGGGTCGCATCAGAAAGGCCTGAACTGCGGGCGTGAGGTCGGTGATCGCGAGGGCGCTCAGGTTGCGGGCGGTGGCCTGCGGCGCGGCGGCACGTTCCTTGAGGTTGGCGACATCCGGCGCGGGAGGCACGAACCGGTAGGAGGTTTTGGCCTCATCGAAGGCCCGGTTCGCGAAGTCTTTTCGCTGCATGGCCACGCGCATGCGCGTGGCCTCTTTTTTGGTTGCCGCAGCTTCCGCGGCTTTCTCGTCGGTTGCGAAACGGTTCTGGAGGAGGTCCAATCCGCCGATATACTTCTCGGCGAGTTCGATCACCTTTGAGTTGCGTGTGAGGTCGTTCGCCGTGCGGCTTGCGACGTAGTTCTCCTGGAGGAGGCGCAGGGCCTCGGGTTTTTGCGCAACCGCTTCTTTGGTGAGTTCGGGCACTGTCTCAAAGGGGTCGGGGTCGGCGCCGAGAGCTTGCATGAAACGGCCGGCCTCTTGCTTGACGGCCTCCGTTCCGGCCGTGTCTTTGGCTTCTTTGAGGCGCGTGGAGAGCTGCTTGAGGTCGAGCACGTAGCCTTCGGCGAGCGGCAGCAGCGAGGCGTTGTAGGCTTCGGCGAGTTTAACCAGGCTGGCGTGGTAGGCGTCCTGCAGTTTCGTCACGTCCGGCGGCAGGGCCGGGGCGGCAGACGGGGCGGTTTGAGCGACGGCAGCAAGGCTCGACAGGCAAAGGCAAACGGTCATCAGTCGCATGGCGCACTCTCCGATAAAAGTAAGTTTGCTGGACAGTGTAGCACAATCGGCAGACGGGGGGAGGCAAAAAAAACGATTTTCACGGTTGCGTCTGCCGTCCAGATTTGCTATTTTTTTTAACTCGCTATGAAAATAGTTATTCTTTTAGGTGCACCTGGCTCTGGTAAAGGTACTGTGGCGGGACGTTTGGTCGCGTCGGACGGTACCTTTAGGCATGTTTCGAGCGGCGACCTGTTGCGCGATGCCGTGAAGCGGCAGACGGCGGCAGGGGTGGAAGCCGACGGTTACATGAAGCGCGGCGAGTTGGTTCCCGACGTACTGATCGCGAAGATGATCGGGGATCTCATGGCGGGCATCAGCGGGCCCTGCACGTTGCTGCTGGACGGATTCCCCCGCACGCTGGTGCAAGCGGAAGTTTTGGACGAGACCATCGGGCGGTGCGGAGCCGAGCTGTCGGCGGTGGTGCTGTTGGATGTCGAGGATGTGATTTTGGTGGACCGTATTGCCGGGCGGCGCGGCTGCCCGAAGTGCGGGAAGGGCTATCACGTGACCAATATTCCTCCGCGCGTAAAGGGAATCTGTGACGCGTGCGGGACCGAACTGATCACCCGCAAGGACGACAACCCGGAGACGGTGCAGAACCGGTTAGCGGTGTACAAGGCCCAGACGGTTCCTCTGATTGAATTTTACGGCGCACGCGGCGTGTTGCGGAAGGTGGATGGCACCGGCCCGCTCGACGAGATTGTTGAACGGGTCCGGCAAGCGGTGCCATGAACATACCTTTGAAGAGTGCCGCAGACCTTGATGCGATGCGGACGAGTTGCAGGATGACGGCAGAGGTGTTGCGGCAGGTGGCGGAAGCGGTGCAGCCGGGTGTGACCACGGGAGAACTGGACGTGTTGACCCGGCGGCTGATCGAGGGGCTGAGGGCCAAACCTTCGTTTCTCGGTTACCACGGTTATCCGGCGGCGATTTGTATTTCGATTAACGACGAGGTGATTCACGGGATTCCCGGGCGGAGGGTTGTTCTGCCGGGGGATGTGGTGAGTCTGGACGTCGGGGTGTTTTACAAGGGATTCCATGGGGATTCGGCCACTACCGTGATGGTGGGGGTGACGGATCCCGATGTGGTCCGGTTGGTGGAGACGACCAAACAGGCTCTGGCGGCGGCGATTGCCGCGGTCAGGCCCGGCGGTCGGCTCTCGGATGTCTCTCATACGGTTGAGAGTGTAGCGAAGGTTTCCGGCTGTTCGGTGGTCAGGGAGTTTGTGGGTCACGGCGTGGGGCGTCACCTCCATGAAGAGCCACAAGTCCCGAACTATGGATTGCCGGGGCGCGGCCCCGTCCTGAAGCCTGGGATGACGTTGGCGATCGAGCCGATGGTCAATCTCGGGCGTCCGGAAGTGGTCGTGCTGGACGACAAGTGGACGGTAGTAACGCGAGACGGGAAGCCGTCCGCGCACTTCGAGCACACCGTGGCCGTGCTTGAGGAAAGTATGGAAGTTCTGACGCTGGCCTGAGAATTTTCAAACTTTATGATAGACAAGGTGACGGACTTTTGGTTAAATCCAAAACCTTTTTTGAACGAGGAAAAAAGACCATGAAAGTTCGCAGTTCAGTGCGGCGCATTTGTGAGCGTTGCCGAGTGGTACGTCGCAAGGGCGTCGTACGTATTATTTGTACGAATCCCCGCCATAAGCAGCGCCAGGGTTAATTGGAGAGGACAACCATGCCGAGATTGATGGGTGTGGATATTCCGGGTAAGAAGCGCGTCGAGTACGCGCTCCGGTACATTCACGGAATCGGTCCCAAGCGGGCCAGTGCCGTGGTCGAACATTGCAAGGTCGACCCGGCCAAGAAGGCTGATGATCTGACTCCGGACGAGATCCGGCAGATTGTGGCTTTCATTCAGGATAGCTACCGAGTCGAAGGTGATCTGCGCCGCGAGGTTTCGCAGAACATCCGCCGTTTGATCAGCATTGGTACGTATCGCGGGTTGCGCCACAAGCGCGGCCTGCCGGTCCGGGGTCAGCGGACCCGCACGAATGCTCGGACCCGCAAGGGTGGCAAACGGACGGTTGGTGCCGTGCGTGACAAGAATGCGCGGGCGGCCATCAAGGCCAGTTCCCCTGCCAAATAACCCGGCGCTGGCGCGGTGACGCCTGCCTTTTCCAAGGGCAGGGCGGGGCCGTGTCCGCCAAGCATTTCAGAGGCTGAGACGCATGAGCGAAGAAGCTACCAAGAAAGAAGAGCAGGCCGCTGCCCCCGAGCAGCCGGTCTTGAGCGAGGCTGCCGCCGTGATGGCCGCGGGCGACGAGCCCGCCAAGGTCGCCGACGCCGCCAAGAAAAAAGGCAAGGGGAAATCGATTCCCTCCGGCATAGCCTATGTCCGGTCCACATTCAACAACACGTTGGTTTCAATCACTGACGCCCGGGGTGGCGTGATCGCTTGGAGTTCGGCCGGCAAGGCCGGGTTCAAGGGCTCGCGCAAATGCACCGCGTTCGCGGCGACGATGGTGGCGCAGGACGCCGCCCGTCAGGCCGTCGCCAAGGGCATGCACGAGGTTGAAGTCAGAGTTCAAGGCGCGGGTGCGGGCCGTGAGTCCGCTGTGCGGGCGATCCAGTCTGCCGGCATTCACGTCACGTTGCTCAAGGACTGCACGCCGATTCCGCACAATGGCTGCCGTCCCCGCAAACGGAGGAGAGTCTAACATGGGCAGATATACAGGTCCCGTTTGCCGCATTTGCCGGCGCGAGGGGCAGAAACTGTTTCTCAAGGGTGCCCGGTGCTACATGGCCAAGTGCTCGATCGAGCAGGGTACGCCCGCTCCGGGCCAGCATGGCGCGCGCCGCGGCCGCAAGATGTCCGAATTCGGCCAGCAGCTTCGTCAGAAGCAGTGTCTGCGCCGTCAGTTCGGCATGCAGGAACTCCAGTTCAAGCGGTTCTTCAAAGAAGCGCTGCGCCGCAAGGGCGTCACGGGCGAGATCCTGCTCCAACTTCTGGAAACCCGCATTGACAATCTGGTCTACCGCCTCGGTTTCGCCTCGTCTCGCCGCGCCGCACGTCAGTACGTACTGCACGGGCACATGGCGGTGAACGGCAAGACCGTCGCGATCCCGTCCATGATCCTCAAAGTCGGTGACGTGATCGAAGTCCGTGACCGTCCGCGCAGCCGGGACCTCGCTACGCGCAGTCTCGAGGCCGCCACCACCCAGCAGACGCCCATGTGGCTTTCGCTGGACAAGAAGGCGTTCCGCGCAGAAATTTTGAGTCTCCCGACGCGCGAGCAGATCGCTCCCGTCGTGAACGAGCAGGCCATTGTCGAATTGTATTCGCGCTAAGCGCAGGTGTACTGACGGCCGCGGCCCTTTGCGGGGTACGCGGCCTGAAAGGACGGAAACATGCCGATTCGTTTGAGTCGTTTTGAAATGCCCCGGCGCGTTCAGAAGGAAGAGAACACCGCGACAGCGACGTATGCTCGCTTCATTGCGGAGCCGTTCGAGGTGGGCTATGCCCGCACCGTCGGAAACTCCCTTCGTCGTGTTCTACTCTCTTCGATCGAAGGTGTCGCGATCACCTCCGTTAGGGTCGGTGGCGCGAACCACGAGTTCTGTGCGTTGACCGGCGTGAGCGAGGATGTCACGGACCTTATCCTCAACCTCAAACGCGTGCTCCTCAAGAGTTACAGCCGGAACCCTGTCTGGCTCAAGCTGAACAAGAAGGGGCCCTGCGTGGTGACCGCCGCCGACTTCGCCGATGAAAATTCGGTGGAAGTGCTCAACCCCACCCAGCATATCGCCACGCTCGACGTGGACGGCACGCTGGCGCTGGAGGCGGAGATCCGCACCGGCCGCGGGTTCTGCCCGGCCGAGGGTAACAAGACCGATGAGCAGGAGATCGGGCGCATCCCGGTCGACAGCATTTTCTCGCCGGTGACGCGCGTGAACTTCCTTGTGGAGAACACCCGCGTCGGCCAGCGGACCGATTACGAGAAGCTGATTCTCGACGTCTGGACCGACGGCCGCGTCTCGCCGGACGAGGCGCTGAAGACCGCTGCCGCCGTGTTGCGCCATCACCTCGACGTCTTCGTCGACTACAGTGAAGAAGTGCTGGAGTTCGAGGAAGCGGAGAAGAAGGTGGATGAGGAACGCGATCGCCTGCGCCGCATCTTGAACATGAGCGTGAACGAGATCGAACTGAGCGTCCGTGCCGCCAACTGCCTGAACAATGCCAACATCACGACTGTGGGCGAACTGGCGATGAAGACGGAAGCCGACATGCTGAAGTATCGTAACTTCGGCAAGAAGTCGCTCAACGAGATCAAGGACAAGCTGACCGAGCTGGGTCTCTACTTGGGCTACAAGTTCGATCCGGAATTGCTCGAAGGCAACAAGTAACACTGTTTGAGGTTTTAAGACATGCGTCATCAGAGAATTGTCAAAAAGTTCGGACGTTCCACGTCGCATCGCAAGGCGCTCATGAGCAGCCTTGTGACGAACCTGATTTTGCAGAGCAGCATCAAGACGTCGCTGGCTAAGGCGAAACAGGCCTGCAAGGACGCCGAAAAGATTGTCACGTTGGCCCGCAAGGGCACGTTGGCGTCCCGCCGTCTGGCGGCTTCCCGGCTGCAAAGCCCGGCCGCCGTGCAGGCGCTGTTCGACAGCGTCGTCCCGTCGATGGACGGCCGCAAGGGCGGATACACCCGCATCCTGAAGCTCGGCACGCGCCGCGGCGACGGATCAGAGATGTGTCTGTTGCAGTGGGTGGTTCTCCCGGTTAAGGCTGTCGCCGAAACCGCTCCCGCCGCTGCTGCGACAGAAGCCGCCCCTGCTGCCGAGGCTCCGGCCAAGAAGCCAGCAGCCAAGAAAAAGGCTGCCGCTAAGGCGTAATCACGGCCACGCGTCAAGCGTGTGCGAAAAGGCGGATGCCGCAAGGCATTCGCCTTTTCCATTTTTAGGGTGTGCTCCTGCGCGAGGGGCTGATGATACGGAGTTGCTGCGGGCTCGCCTGCGCTGTTGACAGCAGAGCCGGCACGGGCGATAATCACGAGACACAATTTAAAAAGGCGGGGTGCTATGATCTCTTACAAGCTGGTGATGCCCGAGCACATGAATCAGTATGGCTTGCTGTTCGGCGGCAATCTGCTGAAATGGGTGGATGAGACGGCGTGGATGGCGGTGAGCCTCGATTATCCGGGGGGGCGCTTCGTGACCATCGGCATGGACCGTGTGGAGTTCAGGAAAGGGGTGACGGGCGGATCGATCCTGCGTTTCGAAATCGCCCGGCAACGCGTGGGCACCACGTCGGTGACCTACGCGGCAGAGGTGATCCGCCGCGAACTTCACAAGAGCGAAGAGCTGATGATCTTCTCGACAGACATCACGTTTGTGCGGGTGAACGAAAACGGCGAGAAGATCCCGATCGGCCCGGACCCGAACAGCTGAACGTTCATCGGCTCATGTGCGTCGTTTGCCTTCAAAGTGCGCTTCGATTTCCTCTAATGTTCTGCCCTTGGTCTCGGGAAGGAAATAAAAGGCGGTGATAAAATAGACCACCGTGAAAGCGGCGAAGGCAAAGAACAGGGTCGAGTAGCCGTATTTGCCTACCGAAGGCAGAAAAATGGCGGCGATGGTTGTCGAGACCGCCTGGTTCACCAAAAGGGCGATGCTCATGCCGTTAGACCTGATCCGCGTGGGCATCAGCTCGGACAGGGCGAGCCACACGCAGACCCCCGGCCCGATGGCAAAGAACGCGATGAATATGAAGATGCAGACTGCGGTCAGCCAGCCGTTCTGGACACTTGGAATCGGGGTGATCAAGGCGTTCTCGATCTTAAGCGGCGCCGTTCTGGCCGCGTCGAGATCGGCAAACGGATTTGAGAAAAAAGCCACGACCTTATTCGCCGGGATACAACTGTCCCGCGTGATATCAATCGTCGGAAACCGGTCGTCCGACCGGACAGCCCGGGTCGCCGCCCTGAAGTCGCCGTACGAATAGATGGCGATCAGGGTGGCCGGTCTGCCGCTGATGGCGGCCCCCGCCTCTCCTCGGGTGGCCAACAGCGCGGCCGCCTGCTCGCGGTCAAAACGAAGGGACGCCTTCTGATCGGCCGTGATCAGGGCGGTAACCGCCTCGCGGCAGTCCACTCTCTGCTTTTCGGTCTTGTTGAACAGCAGGGCAACGCAGATCAGCGAGGCGATGATTCCGGCGCTGCCCAGCGAAAGCAGAAACTTGCGCCCCTTCCGGTCCACCAGCGCGATGGCCCCCATGGTCATGAGGAAATTCACGACGGTCAGGATCACATAGCCCATGTGAGCCTGGGCGTCGTTCAGCCCGGCCTGGATCAGGATGGTGGCGTTGTAGCCGATGATGGAGTTCACGCCTGTCAGCTGGTTGCAGGCCAGGATCACACAGGCAAGGACGAAGGGAACGACATACCGGCGCTGCAGAAGGGAGTCCTTTGCCTTCTCACCCGCACCCGACGCGTTCGACCGCTCGGCCGAGAGGGTTTCCTCCATCCGGCCCAGTTCAATCGCGGCCTCTTCAGGAATCCGGGAACGGAGAAGGGCGGCCCGGGCCGCCTCTTTTTTGCCGCGGCGGAAAAGCCAGCGGGGGGACTCCGCGACCAGAAAGCTGCCGATGACAAACAAGATGCCGGGCGGCATGGAGACCCAAAAGATGCTGCGCCAGGCTCTGTCTTTGAAGGCGAAAAGCTGGGCGGCATCGGCGAGCTTTTCAACCTCGGCGACCCGGAAACTGAAAAACATTCCGATCAGGGCGGCGGCCACGATGCCGAGCGTCAGCAGCCATTGAAACATGCCCGTTCCTTTTCCGCGGTCAGCCGCGCCCAGACACTCGGCCAGGTAAAGCGGAACGACCACGCCGATCAAGCCGGCGCTGACGCCTTGCATCAGGCGCCCCAGCACGAGCGGTTCGAACCCCTTCGCCAAGGCGATCAAGGGAATGCTGATCACGAACAGCAGTCCGCTGAGGGCCATCAGTTTCTTGCGTCCCATCCAGTCCGACAGCAATCCGGCGAACAGGGTGGAGATGACGCTGCCTAGCAAAACGGCGGCAACGATCATGGAAAGCTGGCCGGCATTCAAGCCGGAGGTCGCCTCCAGGTACGGCAGTGCTCCGGCAATGATCCCAACGTCAATCCCGTACAGCAGGCCGCCGAGACCGGCGACGAGCAGAAGAAACCGGTTGTAGTTGCGCGTTGATGCCGCTGTGGCTGCCACACAAGAGCTTGAACTCATGAACATCCTCCTCCCGAAGTCGATTAATCCATCGTGTCACCGCAAAACACTGCCCGCTCTGACACTTGCATAAAAACCCATCGGGCATCGTCTCTGCCAGAACTAGTTAACAAAATACCACATTCCCGTATCTCGGGGAATAGCAAGACTGAGCGAAAGTTTGCTCGGTCCACTCTCCAGCCTTCCGGCTTGCCGATAAGGAGTTGAATCGGTATGCTATTGACAAAGGGATGATTATGAAAGACAGCATTCACGCCACCCGACGCACGTTCCTAAAGCGATCCGCCGCCTCGGCTTTCGCCTTTACCATCGTGCCCCGGCACGTGTTGGGCGGTGAGGGGCAAACGCCTCCCAGCGAAAAGATCACCCTTGCCGGCATCGGCATCGGCGGCGTCGGCCATGGACAGTTGAAGGATTGCGCCACGACCGGGTTTCAGATCGCAGCCCTCTGCGACGTGGACGACCTCCACGCCAAAAAGACATACGACTTTTTCCCGCAGGCGCGCCGCTACCGCGATTTCAGGGAGCTGCTCGCGACCGAAGGCAACAAAATCGATGCCGTCTACTGCGGCACGCCGGATCACACCCACGCGATCATCACGCTGGCCGCCCTGCGAGCGAAGAAACACGTCTGCTGCGTCAAGCCGCTCACCCGCACCGTCGAAGAGTGCCGCGCGGTGGCCGCCGCCGCCAAGCAGGCCGGCGTCGCCACGCAGGTCACCGCGCGCCCCAACACGAGCGAAGAGGGGTGCCGCACCTGCGAGCTCATCGCCGCGGGCGCCATCGGTGCCGTGCGCGAGGTCCACGTCTGGTCCTGTCGCCCCGTCTGGCCCCAGGGCATGCCCGGCCGTCCGGCAGGCGAAGACCCTGTGCCCGGCACGCTCGACTGGAAACTGTGGATCGGCCCCGCGCCCATGCGCCCCTTCAAAAACGTCTGGCCCGAAGGCAGCCCGATTCCGGACATGCCGCCCAAAAACTGGGGCGGCCGCGCGGTCTACCACCCGTTCAATTTCCGCGGCTGGTGGGATTTCGGCACGGGCGCGCTCGGCGACATGGGCTGCCATTACCTGAACACACCGTACCGCGCGCTGAAGCTCGGCTACCCCTCGCGCATCTCCGCCTCCACGTCGAAACGCTTCGACGAGTCGTTCCCGCTCGCCTCCATCGTCACCTACGACTATCCCGCCCGCGAGGGCCTGCCCGAGGTGCGCGTCGTGTGGTATGACGGCGGCCTGCGTCCGCCGCGCCCGCGCGAGATGGCCGGGGAGCTGCCCGACGAGGGCGTGCTCTATGTCGGCGACGAGGGCAAGATGGTGTTTGAGAACATTGTCGATCCGGCACGCGCGGCGAAGTTCGCCTCCGTCCCCAGAACCCTGCCGCGCCGCGCCGGCACGTGGGGCGAGTGGCTGACGGCCTGCCGCGGCGGCGAGCCAGCGGGCTGCGCGTTCGACTGGGCCGGACCGCTCACGGAATTTGTGCTCTTAGGGAATATTGCTCTCCGCACCGGTCAACAGATCGAGTACGACGCCGCGGCGATGCGTATCACCAATGCCCCGGAGGCCGACGCCCTGCTGCGCCAGCCCTATCAGAACGGATGGTCGCTCGCTTGACCATCTGAGGCAAAGGAGTTCGATGATGAAAACAAATACGTTTACACTTGCGGTCGCCTGTTTCTGTTGTGTCGCGTGGCTGTCCTGCGCCGAAGCGCCCAAGCCTTTCGGTGCGGTGCCGAGCGAACGCCAGTTGCGGTGGCACGAGACCGAGACCTTTTCGCTGATCCATTTCAGCCTCAACACCTACACGGACCGCGAGTGGGGGTATGGCGAAGAGGACCCCGCCCTTTTCAACCCCGTGAAGTTCGATGCCAACCAGGTGCTCGCCACGCTCAAGCGGGGCGGCATGAACGGCGTGATCCTTGTGGCTAAACACCACGACGGCTTCTGCCTCTGGCCCACCAAGACCACGCCGCACAACATCTCGAAAGCCGCTTGGCGCGAGGGCAAGGGCGATGTCGTGCGCGAATTTGCCGATGCCGCCAAGAAGCAGGGTCTGCGCTTCGGCCTCTACTGTTCGCCGTGGGACCGCAACAATCCCGCCTACGGGACGCCCGCCTATCTGCCGATCTATCAGTCGCAGCTCCGCGAACTGCTCTCCAATTACGGCACGCTCTTCGAGGTCTGGTTCGACGGCGCCAACGGCGGCGACGGCTACTACGGCGGGGCGCGCGAAAAGCGGAGCATTGACCGCTTCACCTATTACGATTGGCCGAACACCTGGGGCATCGTGCGGCAACTCCAGCCCGCGGCGTGTATTTTCGGCGATGTCGGGCCCGACACGCGCTGGGTCGGCAATGAGAACGGCAACGCCGCCGGGGAGTCGTGGGCCACCTTCACGCCTAAAGGCTCAACCGATGCGGCCCGGCCCGCGAACGGCGACTCCATGAACCACATCGAAGGCCCCGCCGGTCACCGCGACGGGGTCGCGTGGATGCCCGCCGAGTGCGACGTTCCTTTGCGCAAGGGCTGGTTCTGGCATCCGAACGAGGATGCCACGGTGCGCACGCCGGCGCAGCTCATGGACAGCTACTTCAACAGCGTGGGCAAGGGCGGTTGCATGAATCTCGGCGTCGCGCCGAACCGCGACGGATTGGTCTGCGAGGCGGACGTCCGTTCGCTCGAAGCGTTCGGCGGCCTGTTGCGCACGCTGTTCGCCGCGAACCTCGCCAGCGGCGCGGTTGTGGCCGCAAGCAGCGTGCGAGCGTGGCAGCCGCAGGCGGGACAAACGAATCCCTATGCCCCGGCGAACGTGTGCGACGATGACCGCTATACCTATTGGGCGACCGACGACGCGGTCACCAACGCGACCCTGACGCTGACCCTTCCGGCGGTCGTCGAACTCAATGTCGTGCGGCTGCGCGAGAACATCCAGCTCGGTCACCGCGTGGACGGGTTCGGCGTGGATGTCTGGCAAGACGGCGATTGGAAAGAGTATGCCAAGGGACAGAGCATCGGCGCCTGCCGCCTGTTGCGCGGCGAAAAGATCAGGACAGACCGCGTGCGCCTGCGCATCACCCATGCCGCCGCCTGCCCCTGCATCAGCGACGTCGGTCTCTTTCTCACGCCCGCCGCCTTGTCGCAATAGGCAAACTGAACCCGGATCGCTTTTCACCTGAATCGCTCTTATGCTTAAACCCGTCCCTCTCCTCATCATCGGCGGCGGCGCCGCAGGCCTATTCGCGGGGTGCCGCGCCGGCGAACGCGGCCTCGGCGCGCTGATTCTCGAACGCAAACACAAGCCCGGCCGCAAAGTGCTGATGTGCGGCAACGGACGCTGCAACCTCACGAAAGATATCCCGCCCGCACAGATGCTGCGCGACATGGGCGAGCCGATGGCCACCTTTCTCGCGCCCGCTCTGGAAACGCTGCCGCCTGCCGCAGTGCAGAGCTGGTTTCAGCAGCACAACGTGTTGCTCAAGAAGATGGAGGACCGCCGCGTCTTTCCGCGGTCGGAGCTGGCCTCGGATGTGGTCCATGCGCTGACGGATGCGCTGCGCGACACCGGCACGGCCCTCTGCCTCAACGCGCCCGTCGAGGGGGTGGAGCGTGCCGAAGAGGGCTTCCATGTCGTGACCGCGCACTTCTCGGTGCTCGCGCGCCATGTGCTGATCGCCACGGGCGGCGTGAGTTATCCCAAGACCGGTTCGGTCGGCGACGGGCAGAAATTCGCCAAGGCGCTGGGCCACTCGCTCAAGCCATACCGCCCCGGCCTGATCGGCTTCGTGATCACCCATCCGTGGATCGACGCGCACGGCGGCACGACCTTCGAGCAGGCCTCGTTCCGCGTGTTCCGCAGCGGCCAGAAAATCTACGAGGGCCAAGGGCAGATGGATTGCGAGACGTGGGGCGTCGGCGGCGCCGCGGCCTACAACGCCAGCCGGTGCGTGGCCCGACAGAACCTGAACGACTTCGAGATCGAGTGGACCGTCGGGCGCGACACCGTCCGCGTGCGCAATCCCGAGACGCGCCCGCTGAAAGAGGCGATCGTGACCATCGGCGGCGTGCCGCTGAACGAGGTCGATCCCGCCACCATGGAGTCGCGCAAATGCCCCGGTCTCTACTTCGCGGGCGAGGTGATGGATATCGACGGGCCGACCGGCGGCTACAACCTCACCGCAGCCTTTGCCACCGCCGCGCTCGCGGTCGAGTCGATTACAAAAACGGGTGGTAGGGACGGCTCCCCGAGCCGTCCGCCCTATGTGGCGCACGCGGGAGCGGCGGACGTTTCGGGGAAACGTCACTCCCTTCACAAGCCGCACGGATACACGTTTCAAAGAAAAGGTCTCAAATGAAAGCCACCATGAAAAAAGCGAACCAGCTGCGCCCCGTCGTCATCGAACGGCACTTCACCAAGCACGCCGAGGGCTCGGTGCTCATCAAGCAGGGCGATACTTGGGTGCTCTGCACCGCCAGCGTCGAGGAGAAGGTCCCGCCGTTCCTCAAAGGGGGCGGCAAAGGCTGGGTCACGGCCGAGTACAGCATGTTGCCGCGCAGCACGGTGGACCGCAAAGACCGCGAGATCAAGAAAGGCAAGCCCGATGCGCGCAGCACGGAAATCAGCCGCCTGATCGGACGCGCGCTGCGTGCCGCCGTGGACATGGAGAAGCTTGGCGAGCGCTCCGTCACCATCGACTGCGACGTGCTGCAGGCGGACGGCGGCACGCGCTGCGCCTCGATCACCGGCGGCATGGTGGCGCTTGCGGACGCGTTCGGGTGGCTGATCAAGCAGGGCAAACTCAAGGCGTGCCCCCTCAAGCACTTCATCGCCGCGGTCAGCGTCGGCGTCTGCGACGGCACGCCCACGCTCGACCTCGACTACGTACACGACTCGTCGGCGGAAGTGGACTTGAACGTGGTCATGACGGATGACGGCCGCTTCGTGGAACTACAGGGCACAGCCGAGCATGAGCCCTTCACCGAGGAGTCCCTCGACGCGCTCAAGCTCCTTGCCCGCAAGGGCATCAAGGAGCTGGTGAAGCTGCAGAAAGCGGCCTTGTCGGTAACTTGGCCATTTTGTCGCACGTAAGCCATGTTGAAAGGCGCTTCCGGGTGTGTGGGGGGATTTTTCATTGAATGGGTCGCGGATCCATGTCGAGGCCGCCAAAGTGAAAGAGGATGTCTGTCTTGAGCCGCTGACGATTGCGGTAGCCGCAGGACTTCTGCATGAGCAGCTGGATGCGGCTGTTGACCCCTTCGGCCAAGGCGTTGCAGAAACCGTGCT
>JANYBJ010000273.1 GCA_025360845.1 bacterium | reverse complement strand
TCCATTTTGGGAAAACCGCCATTCTTCCGACTGGAGGGCGAGCGTCCCCGCGAGCCGTTGGGATGTTTTGCAAGCGCCTCTGGTTATACTTTTTTTCATCTATCTCACTTATCAGATTGAACGATTTGGGATGTCCGCAGAACCACCGGGCCGAGCAGCCCGGACTCGACGGGCGCATCGCCCTTCTTCCACAGGCGCCAACTCGTGAACGTATAGCGTCCAGTCGGGCTCGGCTTGCCTTCCTGCAGCCACTGCGGCCACGCCTTGAGCGTGCCGTCCGGATTGCGGTCGCTGTCTTCGGGCAACTGCTCATCGCCGATCTGGCGGTTGATCCAGAGGTTGACGACGTTCACTTCGAGACTGTTTTCGCCGGCTTTGACAATGTCCGTCACGTCCACGCGGTAGGGCGGCTTCCAGAGGACGCCGAGATCTTTGCCGTTGAGCTTCACCTCGGCCATCACGGCGACTCTGCCCAGATCTAAATAGACCTTTGACTGGGGATTTACTGCCTTGGCCTGGAACGTCGTCCGGTAGGTCGCGGCACCCGAGTAATACTTGATGCCGTCCTCGGGACGCTTTGACCAGTCCTCGAGCTTAGCGAAGACGACGCTCGCCGGTCCGCCCGCTTTCGGGTCGAACGCCACTTGCCAAGGTCCGGCGATCTCCTGCGGCAGCGGCAGCGCGGCCACGTCTGAGCGCTGCGTGCGGCCGGACGCGGTCTTCCATTCGTAATGGCCGGGCTGCCACGCTTCGAGCGTCAGTTGACCGGCACTGCTCGAGTGGAATTCGGCCAGCGGCTCCGTCGTGTCATAGGTCGCAAAGTCAATCGTCTCGGGATCTGTGCCCGTGGCGGTAAGGCGCTTGCCGTCGATCGTGTAACTCACCACCGCGGTTTTAACCACGCCGAAAGCCGGATCGTCGCCGGCGGCGAGCTGGGCGACCTGAAAACTGTGTTGGCCCGCATCGACCATCTGCTGCACCTTGGCGCGCAGGTCCCTTGTGCGGTTCGGGTCGTCCAGCACGCCATACGCCACCTTGTCCACGACAACCTTGACGGCCGCGTCCGTGAGGTACACCGTCTCGCCGTCCTTGCCGGTCACCGACAAAGGCTTATTGCCCGCCGTGTAATCCACCGTAAGCGTTTTGACAACCTTGAACGCCGGATCGTCACCATCCGCCATGCGCGTGACCGCCAGTTCACGCTCGCCGGCGTCCGCGAGCTGCTGCACCTTGGCGCTCACGTCTCGGCTCCGCTGCGGATCGCCGGGCACACCGTACACGGCTTTGACAATCGCGATCTTCGGCGCCACGGCGGCTACGGAGAACACGGTCTCGCCATCGCGCGCCAAGGCCACAACGGGATCGGCAGCGGCCGAGCCTTTGCGGAACACGACGAAGACCGACCCGGCCGGTTCGAGCGACAGCGCCATGCGGGTCACCCCGTCCCTCTCCTGAAACGCGGCGGCCGGTTCGATCCGTCCGGTTTCGGGCTGCCACAGTTCGGGCCGCGAGCCGCTGACGCGGAAGGCGGCAACGGCCTTGACCGCGCCCTGACGCGGGTTGGAGACGAAATAGAGGTCGGCATCGCCGGTCTGCCGGTGAATGTACCGCAGGCTTCCGTCGCTCGTGAAATCGGGAGGCACGCCCAGGGCGGCCAGCACCTGCTCGGGCGTCTTCTTCGACTCGATCTTGCCGTTCGCCCAAAGCTCGTCGGCCAGGCGCTTCACCTCTTGGTCGCACTCCGGGTAGCCGGTGAGGCTCGGCGACCGGGCCGGCGGCGGTCCGACGACCTTGGCGCCGGCGGCGACAAGCTCCTTGATCTTGCGCAGCACCGGCGGGGTCATGGCGCCGGCGTTCGGCAGCGCGAGCACGCGGTAGCTCATGCCGTCCGGCAGAACGATCCGCCCGTCCTTAACGGTCATACGCGTCAGCAACACCTCGGCGGAGCAGTTATCGAAATCGTAGCCGTGGCGGTCGTGTCCCTGATAGCCCTGCGGGGCCACCTCGGGATTGAGGTAGCAGATATCCGCCACAAACAGGCCTTGGCGCAAGAGATAATGGCAACGCGCGAGATAGCTGTGCCAAGGTTTCGAGAGCTCCCACCAGGTCTCGGTGCGTTCGTAATGCAGGCCCCACGGCCCCATCGTCATTCCGGGAGCGCGCGCAGGAGTCACCCACGGCTGCATCGCATAGCGGTGGAACACGAACCGGTTGACGCCGTCGCACATGGCCTGGTCGCCGAGGGCTTTGATCGTCGCGGGGTGTTCGCGCCAGCGCTCCCCGTCACCGGCGGTGAACGCTTCCGCGCCGAGGATCGGCTTGCCGTACGTGTGGGCCGCCGAGGCCATTTCCTTACAGGTCTGCATGGCCATGCCGCCGATCCAGAACTCGGACATGGGCTCGTCTGCGCGGCCCGCGTAGGGCGCGTCGTCGCACGGCCCGCCGTACGCTTCGATGGAGAGCCGCAGGCCGTGTTTGCTGGCAAGTTCACGCATGTTCCCCGCATAATATTCCACGACCAACTCCGAGACCGTCTGCCGCAAATCCCACAGGAACCGCTCCGAAACTTCGAGGCTCTCCACCACGCGGCCGGTCATCACCGGCAGGAAAGGCAACGGATCATACCCGCGCCGTTGCTTAAACTCCTCCCGCATCCGGGCCGTCCAGTTCTGCGCGCCGTTCTCCCAACTGTCAATGTGCGTCGACACAAGGCTCTTCCCGGCGAGAGGACCCACGTCGGCGATCAGCTTCGCCATCATGCCGCTGAAGCTTGCCGCGCTGCCCTCCTTGCTGAGCTTGTCGCACTCCAGGCCTCGGCCCGTCGCGGGCGCCGGAGCGTTCTGCGCACCGGTGCTGGTGTGGCCGAAGCGGAGGATCGTCCACTTGCCTGCGGGTACGTCCCACGTGAGTGTTCCGTCCTGTCCCATCTGCGCCGTCAGGTCCACGGCGCGGCCCCGGCCGAGCACCATCTCCGCCGGCACGCTTTCGGTGGAGGGAGCGCCGGGGAAGCCGACCTGATAGCACGCCTTGACCTGGATGTCCGCAATGCGGTACGCGCCCGGCGTCGGCACGGCGAGCACCTCGATATCGCGGTAATAGCCGGCCACGGTCTCCGGCTGCGCCAGTTTGCCGGTGAACTTTTGCGGGCCTTCGAGCGGGGTCTCGCTCCAGACGACCTTCTGCATGGACAGCTCCGGCGTGATCCAAGGCCCGCCGCTGCCGTTCCAGCCGGCGTCGTCGTTCATGTTCACTTCGAGCCCGAGCCGCTGCGCCTCGGCGGCGACGTGCTTGAACAGCTCGCGCCATTGCGGCCCGATGAAATCCACCGGACCGACCGGCGCGCCCTGATCGACCTCCATGATCAGCACGCCGCCGATCCCCGCCCGCTTCATGGCCTCCAAGTCAGCCGTGATCCCTTCACGTGTGATGTTCCCGTTCAGCCAGAACCAGTACACCCACGGACGCGCCGAATCCGGCGGCGTCGCGAAACTCTTCGCCAGCTCCTCCGTCTTCACCGCGCCTACGGCGACGCCGGCACACAGGATCATGCCCATGCTGGCAAGACCGAGAATGCATCTCTTTATACGCATAACCTGATCTCCCCCAAAAACCGTCTTAAAAAATCAGCACCAGCGTCCCCACGGAAGGGGGGCCGACAACGCGCAGCACGCCCGATCCGGTGAACTGCGGGCTGGTGTACCGCGCCCCGCTGCCGGGCGCGCCCCAGGTGCAGTTGCCGCGGCGCGTGAGCACGCCGTTCAGGGTCAGGGTCGCCACGGTCTGGGAGACGCCGTCCAGGTCCAGTGTGGCTCCGTTGTTAAGCTGGAGCGCCGTGGTCACCGGCAACTGGTTGACGCCGGTCCAACTCATGTCCTTCAGCCCAGCCACCTCGGTCGCCGTTAGCGCCCGGTCGAAGACGTAGGCCTCGTCCAGCGCCCCGTTCCAAAACTCATGGTTGGGGATCACATTATTGCCAAACCCGATCTGCGAGTTCAACGCGGCGTTAAGGCCCGGATACGCGCTGGTCTGAAGCGCCGCGCCGTCGTAGTAGAGAATAGCGTTCAGCCCGTCCCAAGCCAGCGCGACATGGTGCCAATTGACGGTGTCGTCGCTCGCCTGCGAGGAGACGTTGCCCATCTGGCCTTTGATGATCGGCCAGAACCGGTTATCGCCGCTCGTGCCCAGGTAACCGCCGGTTTCATGGTGGTTGTCGATAATCCGCTGACTGGTGTTGGTGGGCCCGCTCGACTTGACCCACGTCGCGAAGGTGAAGCCGTTGGCGAGGCTGACGCTGTTCGCCGTGACGATACCCTGCCCGTCACCGGTGATCGTGACGGCCTGGCCTGCTTTCCCGGCCGTACCTGTCTCGGGTGTGCCGTTGATGACGCCGTTGTAGGCGGCACCGCCCGTGCCGAGGTTCATGACCGTCGAGCCGCTGATGTGGGCGGTGTCGAAATCGTAGTGGATGAGGGCCGCGGGAGGTGTCAGCTTCAGCGTTCCTCCCTCAACTGCGGTGGTGCCGCCGTAGGTGCCGGGGGCGGTGAGCGTCAGGATATTGCCGCCCGTCTTGGTCAGGCCGCCGGTGGAGGAGCCCTCCTGCAGCAAGGGCCGGTTGATGGTGACGCTCCCGTTGGCGGTGTCGATGACCGCTCCGGCGTCGGCGATGCGCACGGAAATGTCGGCGCCGAGCCAGTCGCCCGACGACAACCCCGGATTCCGGGGACCCAGCGCGAGAGTGCCGCCAGCGAAGCGCAGGATGCCGTTCGCACCCGTATTTAACAACCGGTCGACGCGCAACAGGCCGCCGCCCTCTAAATTCACGGTCACGTTCCCGCCGCAGAAGCGGGCGCTGAGCCAGTCGGAAACATGGCTGCCGCTGATGTGTACCGCCGTGTTCGCGCCACCCAAATAGCCCAGCAAAACCTCCCCTGAGTAGCCCAAGGTGCCGCCGGAGAGGTTCAGATTGGCGCTGTCGATGCTGATCGGAGCGTCGGCGAGCATGCCGCCCGCGAGCTGCAGCGTGCCGCCGTTGACCGTGGTGCCGCCGGAGTAGGTGTTGGCACCGTTCAGAATCAGCGTGCCGGCGCCGATCTTGGTCAGGGACGTTGCGGCGGCTCCGTTCGCGATCACGGAGTTGACCGTGACGGGGTTGGTGCTGCGGTTGTCGAACAGAACGGACATGCCCGCGAGGCCCGCGCTCGTAAGCGTGCCGTTGTTGCTTCCTGTCCCGATCGTCAGTCCGCCCGCGTCGGGCTGCAACAGGATGCTTCTCACGGCCAGCGTCTGTCCGGCGGGATCAATCGTGGCGGCACCGCTTGTCGCAGCCGCAGACAGGGTGTTGACTGCGGTTGTGGCCGCTCCGAGTGTGAGAGGAGCGGGCGTGCCCGCGCCCTCGATGATGCGGACATTGTTCGTGACGCTGTCGGCGATCACCTTGGCGCCTGAACTGAGCCGGGTCACATCGACAGCGGGTACGGCGGTGTAGAACAGGATCTCGGAAATGCCGGTATAGGGATCGCCAGCCGAGAAATTGTCTGTCACGTACAGTTGAATGTAACGGCCGGTGACCGGACCTGCAAAGGCGTAATCGTAACCCGCAAAAGCGGCGGAGCCGTCGGCCTGATCGAAAGTGAAATCCTGTATCAACGTTCCCCAGGCCGGTCCTGCCGAAGCGTAATCACTCCCGTTGGCCGGCAGCGAACCGCCGATGTACAGGCCGGCCGTCTTGATGCCGCGCTGGGTATACACGCTGGTATTGAGGGCGAATTCATTGTAGTTCCACAGGTGAAAACCGGTGATGGTTTGGACGGCTCCCAGGTCGAACGTAATCCACGTTTGCTTGGTCCCGTTGCTCAACCACATCGCATGGGCGGTTGTGTTGCCGACTGTGGCGGAGGAGATAACCGTGTTGACCGGGGTCATGCCAGAGCCGTCGATGGCGTGGATGGGCGCGCGGTCGTCGGCCGGGTAATAACTCTGCGCCGTTGCGGCGGTGGGCGAAAGGCCCGCGCCCATGTTGCGGATCACATCGAGTTCCTTGTAGCCGGCTCCGCCGTTCTGCTGGCCAGGCGAGTTGAAGTTGAACCTGACCGCATCCACGCCCGAAAGGTTGATGTCGCTGATCCGGACGTGCGTGTCCGAGGGGTTGCCGCCCGCAAACGCATAGCTGACCGTGATGGGGTCGCCGAATGTGCCGGTGGTCATCTTTCGGAAGCTGACCGTATAGTTCTGGTTGGCACGCCCGTTGTTCGCCCACCCGCTGTAGGTGTCGATAGAGGCGATGTCATACCCCGCCGTGTTGGCCGTCGTGTCCAGATAATATGTCACCATTCCTCCCGCGATGCAGAGTCCCTGAT
>JANYBJ010000213.1 GCA_025360845.1 bacterium | reverse complement strand
TGCGTGGCGTCGCCGTACCAACTCACGCCGTGGAAGCGGGCATTCGACCCGCACCACCAGAGGTTTTTGAACACCGCGCTCTGCTCGTCGACGGCGTCCTCGCCGTTGATGTTGTAGCCGTGGACGTAGACGATGTGCTTGGCCGACGTCTCCGCGTCCGGCAGATTGGGCGGCTCGCCGGTTTGCGTGCTCATTCCGCCTGTCCCGCCGCAAACGCCGCGCAGGTTCAGTTGCCGGTACATTCCGGTGACCGAGTCGAGCGAGACAAACAGTTTTGACCGGCAAACCAGTTTTTCGCCTGTCTCAGAGCGTATCTCAAGTGTCAGGTTTTTGCCGGTGTCCCGTGTCATCGCGCGACCTTCAAGTAGTATAGTAGCCTTGCCGAGCAATAAGGATAACATAAATCCGGCTTTTAGCGGGATGCCGTCTGCTTTGACTTGAAGCGCCCGACCCGCGGCAGCCGTCCCGGCGACATCGGGGTCGAAGACATGGGAATTGCACTTTTCATTGTCAAACGCAAGCGGTTCCCCGTCCGCGCCGGCGAGGATGTTGACCGCCGCTCCTTCATGGCACAACCAATAAGTGAATCTGTTCAGGTCAAGGGTAACGGAAGCACTGCTGATGTCCAGCATGACGGGGAACCAGTCGCTCAGGTCACGCAATCCGTTCACAACACCGTCCGCACAGTTCGGGTTTGCCGCACCCGGCATGTTGGATCCTTTGTTTGCGCTGATGTCCGCATCGTCGTTGATCCAAAACCGGAGGGTTCCATTATTGGCGGCCCGCTGTCGGTCGACATCGCCGATCACACCGTCCCTGTCATAGTCCGGAACCAAAGCGATATCTAGCACGGTCACGCGCACGGCGTCGAGATCGGTCCAGCCCATGGGCACGCTGCCGTCGGGAGCGAGGCGCACCAGGATGCGCTCGCTGCCGGCCTCGGCGCTCCGCCGGACAGCCTCCACGTAGAGCGTCCGGGTGCGGATACCCTCGGCCTGCGAAAAGCCGAGAGCCGACGGCTTCACGCTGACGCCGGGGGCCACGTAATCGCCGGGGTCGCCGGCCGCGGCCGCGCTGTTCATGTTCCGCCGGAGATTCCCGTCCTTCGTCCAGATGCGCAGGCTGCCCTCGTCTGCGGGTTTCCACACAGGCGGGGCGCCGTCGCGCCTGACCTTTGAGGGATCGGACGCGGAGTAGAGGAACTCCAGGCGGGCGGCGTTCAGGTCGATGCCTGCGGGAAGCTCAAGCTCGAGCGGCACAAACCGGTCGTTGACGCTGTCCTTGCAGCCGGGGTTACCGCTGTCCCAGCCGAAGCCGTCGGCGAAATCAGGGATGCCGTCACCGTCCGAGTCGCCGCTGTTCACGGTCACGATCTTGCCGGGCCGGGCGTCGTCATCCTCGATCCGGTCTTCGCCGGCGGAATGGTCCGGCCCGCCGTACTGGCCGGCGCTGTTGTCCGAGTCGATGTCCAGATCGCCCTGCAGGAGCAGCACGGCCCGCGTTTCCGTGCGGGTGACGTTGCCCCGCGCGTCGCGGACCGTGTGCCGCCCCTGGGCCAGCATCCAGCCGTGCGGGTTGATGCCGACCGCGTAGTTGATGTGCCAGTCGGCATCGCTCACGCGCAGGCTGAGATCGCTGATCTCCCAGCCGGGCGTTCCGCCCTTGCCCGCGTTCCACTGCCACAGCACACCGGCGTTGACGGTGGCGCCGCTGTTTTCATCGAACAGCAGCGACGTGCCCACGATCTGCCGGCTGTCATTGAGGGCGTAGGCCAGGCTGTAGCCTTGCGACGCCTGCGGCACCGCGCCCAGCGTGCCCAGATTCTGCGGCGCGGTCTCGCCGGCCGGCCATAGAACCGCGTTAAGATGGCGCATGTCGAGGAAATCGAAGCTCGAGTATCCCGCGACGTCGCCGGCCTGGTTCATCGCAAACGGGAAACAGCGCAGACTGCCGGCCAGTCCCTCCAGTTCCCGCACGCGGGGGATGCCGGACGGGTAGCGCAGCGTGAACTCACCGTCAGACGGACTCCACCTGAACACCCGCGTCGCACCGTGCGCGTCCACCTGGGGGTCGCCCGTGTACGTCGCCCCCGTGCCCGCCACGTCGCCGCGGTCGTTGATGAGCAGCGCTTGGGAAAACACCGAACAATGTTCATTGTTATGAAGCGGGCCCAGCCAGCGCCAGTCGGTGCTGTTTTCGAACACGGCCGCGCTGACTAGAAACACGTTGTAATTAACCCCGTGCGCGGCGCTTCCGGTATAGCCCGCCGACGACGACCGCTCGTCCGATTGAACCCAGCCCATCTTGCCGTCGGCCTGATACTCGCTCCACTCGACCGGAGCCCGCTGTACTTCATTGGTGCCGATCACGCCGTCGTGGTCGTGGTCGATCGGGCGCATGTACACCGAGGCTGAGCCGGCGGATTGGCCGTCAGCATTCATGTCCCACATCGAGTGCAGGGTCGGGTACACGCCCACGCCGCCCAAGTAGGTCCACTCGCCTTCATCGGTGAGGTTGACGAGGTCATAGGCCAGCCCCACGTTTTCCCCGACACCGGTCCCTTTTGGGTACGTGTAGAGCCCTGAGGTCAGAGGTGTGGGCTCCGGATCACCGGGTATCCACACGGCACCGACGGTGCGGTCGAGCACGTCGCCGAAGCGGTCCGTAACCGGCGGCAGAGAGAGTTCCCCGACCACCACGCCGTGCCGCGTCAGGCGGTGCGCGGTGAAACCGGGGCATGTCATTTCGACGGGGGCTCCATACAACCGCCACAGCACGTATTTGCCCTTGCCCGCTTTGAGCAGGCAGCTTGCGTCGTCCGCCATCCACAGCGGCTCCAGATGGTCGAGGTCCCAGGGCGTCAGGTCCTTCATCACGGCTGGGCCGGATGTTGTCTCGTTCAGCCTGCTGTCGCCGCCGGGCGGCAGCGTGGGCCCGCTGCCGCCGGTGAAGAACGACAGCGTGCCTGCGGCGGCACACTGATCCGAGTTGATCGTTACGGTCACGTCGATCCGCGTGCCGTCCACAAATTCCGGCAAGGTGCGCATTTGGAACTGCACCGTGTTGCCGCGCGACTGGTTCGGCGGGATGTCCCCGTAATAGGAATACGGCTGCAGGAGCCGCACGCCCGGCGTTGCGGTCGTGAGCCGCGCCGAGACCTGCGTGGCCGAGCCCGCACCCTGGTTGCGGATCATGAGCAGCAGGCCGTTGATTTTGTTGGTTTCGATGACGCCGCTGCCGCCCTGGACCTCCACCCGCTCTGTCACCAAAGCGGGGGGCGGCTCGTTGGACTCCCGCACGCCGACGGACATGTGGCTGTAAGGCGCTTTCGCGTTGTATCCGAGGCCGCGTTTTGAGAACGCCGCCCAGATTTCCGGCGCGTCCGCGCCCTCCGACAGCATCCGGTCCGCCAACAGGACCGCATCGCGCGCCTGCACGTAATTCGGGTTGGGTGGCGAGAGCCTCATGCCTTCGGTCACCAGCGATAACGCCAGGCTGTTGCCCGGTTCGTAACCGTGCTTTCTGATCAGGTTGGCACGCAGTTCCCAAAGCATCACGCCCCACACCTCGCCCTGCCGGTGGACCTCTCCGGCCAGCGCCGGACTGAACGGGCCTGACAGCGGATTGCAGGGCACGCCCGCGTGCGGACTGGCCTTGGAAGGATCGATGTCCGCAAAGGTCAGCGGGTTCTTGCCCATGTCCGTGCTGTACGGGTAGCGCCGGATGCCGTAGTAGCCGTTCTGGTCGAATCGGCTTCCGAAGCCGTGGTATGTCACGTAGGCACCCAGCGGATAGGCGGCGTCCACATCCGCCGCGGGATCGGCCAGCAAAGCCAGCGCATAGAAGTCCGACCAGCCCTCACCCATGCCGGCGGTCTGCAGCGCGTCGATGCCGGCCCCGCCGCCCACCGTGCGGATGCTGAGGCCGTGCGTGTATTCGTGCAGGATGATGTCGGCGTCCAGGCTGCCGTCCCGGGCGGGCTCAGCACCGTCGAACACGTACATCTGCATGCGCGGCGCGTAGCCGTCCGGCGGCACGGAGATGTTGGCGTTGTCGCGGTGCCGTCCGTCGTTGAGGGACAGTCCGTCCTGCGCGTCGGCCTGCACGGCGTCGCCGTCCAGCCCGCCGCGGCCGAAGTTGTCGTTCTGGAAATTGCCGCCGGCTTCCGTGAAGCCCAGCCGGTAGAGCGCGTCGTGCATCCAGTTGTTCCAGTAAAACAGTTGCACCGCGGCGGCGTCGCCGTAGCTGCCGGGGCCTGCGGCGGGGTCCAGCGCGAAGTCGAACGTGCGGAACGGGCTTCCCGCCGGACGCGGCTCGTCAGGCTCGTTGTCGTCGTTGCGGTCCAGGTGCGCGTCCACGTTGTTGCCGCGCGTCTCATTGACGCCGTCGCTGAGCCAGCCGTCGGGCGAGGCCGTGGCGTCGAGCGCTTCGAGCGTCACCAGCGAACGCGCGGCCGGCGCGGGCTGCGCGGCGCCGGGTGCAGACAACCCCGGCGACAGCGGTGCCGGGCTGCTGCCGGTATAGACGCGGTAGGTGGCCGGCGAGCCCGTAACGGTGAGGTTGCGGCGGTACAGGATCCGGTTGTCGAGGGCGGAAACCACCGTCAGGAACATTTCGTCGCGCCATAGGCTGGTGAAGAGCACCTGCCGGGCCAGAACCAATTCGTTCCGGCTCAAGGGGAACCACGTCAGCTCCACATACGCTTCGCCCTTGATGCCCTTGCCAGCCGTGAAGCTCTGGCCGCGCGTGACGCCCACAACGTCGCTTCGGCCGGTGATGTCGGCCAACGCGAACACGTCGCCGGCATTCTCGACCGCCGTCAGCAGCGCCTGCGGGCTGGTCACTGGGAACTCTCTGCCGGCCCGCACCGCGTTCAAGACGCCGGGATCGGAGGCCCGAGCGGGTTCCGGGATGAAGCCGCAGGACACGGCGGCCAGTTCGCCGGCGGCGGTGACATGGCCGATGAACAGGGCGTTGAACACCGGGATGCCGGCCACCTGCTGCTGCCACACCACGGTGCGCGCGTCGGTCACCGGCGAAACGTAATCCCGCTGGACTGCGGCGTCGGCCAGCTCCTCGGGACCGAAGCCGAACAAGTCCTGATGTTCAAGCAGGAAGGCCTTCACCGGGCTGTCCGGATCAGCCGGGTCGAACAGTTGCGCCGTGGCCGCCGAGACGGTCACGCCGGAACCGCCGGGGCCGGTCAGGTAGCCGAGGCCCGGCAGGATGGACTGCGGCGAAAGCAGGACCGGATCGAGATCCAGCCGGATCTGGGGCCACGTTTCGTTGAAGCGGGCCACGGCCCGGCTGAACGCGGCCGCGTTGGCGCCGAGAACGGCTTCCGCGTGGCGCGTGCCGAGCGGGCCGGTCCGACGGCTGTCGAAGTGTGTCAGTCCGGAGTTGGCGAGAATGTTCCCGCCGGGCACGCGGTTCGCCAGCAGGCCTGCAAGGGACGCGTTCAGGTCAAGGACAGCGTAATTCGGCACTACGGTGCAGGTGGTGGCATTCGCTTCCTCAGAATAGGCGGAACGGCAGCCGTTGGTGTCCACGCAGGCGGAGCGATAGCGGTAATTCGTTTCGGGGTTGAGGTCGGTGTCCAGACAGTCCGTGCCAGAGGCCTGGACTTCCGCGATCTCGACCCAAAGGGATTGCAGCACGCTCCAGCGTTCGACGATGACGCTTTGCGTCAAAGCGTTGGTGGCGACGGGCAGCCAGGACAACTGGATCTCCGAGGCCGAGAGGGCGGCTGCGGACAGTTGCGCAGGCACAGGCAGTCCGGGGTTCTCGCCGCGTTCAATGAAGAAGCGGACGGCCGGTGACGCGGCGCTCAAACCATCGTTGTCGGTCGCCTGTGCGGCTGCCGTGTGCCAACCGGGGACGGCATTGGTGGCGTGTGCTTCCAAGTCTGCGGCGTTGACTTCGGCCAGCACCGTCCGGTCGAGCGTGAGGGTCAGCAGCGCGATTGAGCCGTCCGGGTCATTGGCCTGCGCGCTCACGGGCGGGATTGAGCCGGACGCGAACCGTTGGCCGCTGGTCGGCGACAGCAGGCTCACCGTGGGCGGATGCATCTCCGCCACGGTGACGTTGACCGTCGCGGAGGCGATGCTGTTGCCGTCCGACGTGAGCGCGACGCACTGCAGCGCGTGGTTCCCGGGATGTGTCGGAGTCCAGACGAAGCGGGTGGCGTTCTGGCCGACCCGCTGTCCGTCCAAGTAGAACTGCAGGTTCGTGATCAGCGAGGCGGGGTCGTTCAGGCTGACCGCGACCACGGTTTCGGCGTTGGCCGGCACCCGGCTGCCGTCGGACGGAGAGGTCAGTGTCACCACCGGCTGCGGCGTCGGGATCACAAGGACGCTGACTGCGTTTTCCGCGCTGCGGGAGTCGCCGCCCTGCTCATAGACCTTGGCGGTCAGGACACAGTTGCCGGTCTGGGCGGGCACCCAGTTGACGGTGGTGTTTTTCGACTGGCCCAGACTGACATTGTTCGCGAAAAATTCCGCGTGGTCGAAGCGGTTCAGTGGGTCAGACAGCGCAAGCGTGATGGGTGTGGGGCGCTGGCAATAGACGGAGGCCCCGTCGTAGGGCCTTACGATGGAAGCCCGTGCGATCGCCGGCGCGGCATGGATGCTCAGGGAAGTGTTCGTGGAGAGCAAGCCGTCATTATCTGTCGCAACGGCCACCAAGACGTAATCTCCGGCGGAAGGAGGTGTCCAGGAACAGGCGAACTGGGGGCCGGTTCCCTGGCCAACGGGAATCTTAATGACACCCTGTTTGAGATAATAGGAGACGTTTGTCACCGTGCCGTCAGTGTCGTTCGCCCGAACCGACAAGGTAACGGGATGCTCCGCGAAAACCGGGTCCGCACCGGAAGGCGTCAGCCAGTCGAGCGCGGGCGGGCTGCTGTTGAATGTGGCATACATAGGATGGGACACGGTCACGCAGCCCTGATCGTCTGTCAGACGCACCGTATAGATCTGTTCGCCCGTTTTGAGCGGGTCTTGATACAGCCGGCAATAAGCATCGGCATAGACCGTCTGAAGCAACGTGTCTCCCCCGAAAAGCTCAACCTTGACCGGCGAATTTTCGACGTCGTAGAAGCAAACATCAAAACTCACCCGCCCGTCATCCTCCGGAATCATGTACAAATATGCGAAGGACGGGGGCACGTTGACATGCACAGAGACAGAGGCGCTCGAACTGAATTCAGAGTCGCTCACGGTCAGCTCCAGCACGTAATTCCCCTCGTAATTGAACGCCCACGCATCATACGTCTCAGGGAACAAAACCGTGGTGGAAACGGAATGCGGGTCTGAAAAGGAAGGCCGCGCGGGCCCGCTCACGACGCGCCAGGACGCGGTTAACCGGTCAGAAGGCAGACCGTCATCGGTTACCGTGACATCGGGCTGAAAAGGTCTGTTCGGGATGGCGAATTGACCGGCATTCGACGGAACCCGGATGAGGGGCGGCTGGTTGTCGCCGGCGGCTACCCACCGGTTCGTCACGGACGCCGACAGACCGTTAAAACTCGCCGTGATCACATCCGTTCCGCCGTCGGTTCCGGAATACCAAAAAGCGACTTCGCCCAAGTCATTGAGATTATTGTACTCTTCCAAGGAATGCGTGCCCGCAACAGAGAAGCAAACAAAATCCAGAAAGGGCAGTTCCCTCTCCAAGGGCGATCCGTCCTCTTGCGTGAGTGAGGCGAGGACCATTTTGTCAGTCCCAACCCGCGCCGTCGGGGTATACTGCCGGAGCGTCAGTCCGAGATGCTGGACATTCAAATGGAGCGTGTCGGAAGATCGCTGGGCACCGTCAATGTCCGTAATGCGAACCGTGAGGTTAAGCGGGCCGATTTCAGGAACCATCCAGTCCATGTGGCCAAGACTCGGACCTGCCCCGGGGCTCACGTAGTCGCTGTATGTCGGCACACATTCTCCGATCTTTGTGTCGCCATCAAAGAATTCGACACAGGCGGCCATGCTGTCATTGTCTGGAACAGCCGCCCCGAGCCTCATGCAAAAACCGGCGAACACGTCGGAGCCGGAGTCCAGCGGATAACCCGCCCATTCAGACCACCATGCATCCTCACGTTGAGCATACGACGCTTGCAGCTTGACGGCCGCGGCTGCGGGGTCGTTGACCACCACGGTGACGAGGGCTCGCGTACACAGTTCACCGTCACTGGCGGTGACCTCCAAAACATACGTGCCGGAAAACTCGAAGTATGCTGCGGCCGAGGCTTGTCCGGTGACCCGCACCCGAGGCAGGCAAGGCCCGTTTAAGGCCCGCCACGTCACGTCCAGGCTTCCTCCGGCAGGCAAGGCATCGTCCCTGACGGCGCCGGCCAACGCATACCACATTCCTGGGCAGGCATAATGGAGCGGGGCCACCGAAAGAACAGGGGGCTGGTTCAAGCCCGGAACTATCCATGTATTCGTCACCGCACCCTGCGCTTCCCCTAAGCTTGCGCGGATTAAATCAACCCCGGCCGTGTCGCCGTAATACGCAAAAGAAGCTTCGCCGTTTGGATTTGTCCGTCCCCAACCAGAGGCGGAATTGGCCCCGGCGGCCATGAATTGAACCCGGGTGTCGGGCACGGGGTTGTCCTGGCCATCTGTCACGCGGGCGACGACGGCTTTCTCCGAACCTGCCGTGGCGTACGGGGTCGTCTGCAGCAACTGCAGACGCAGTCCGGTTTCCGGCGGATTAAAATACAGGCCGGCCGTGTAAGCATACGATTCATATCTGTCCCATCCGTACGCGGAGGCGCAGAACGGGGCAGACGCCTTCAGCTTGTGGACTCCGGCCGCGATGGGGATTTGCGCACCATAATAACCGGAAGCCGCGATCGGGACAAAGAGGTCGGGTAAAACGTCTGTTCCGTCCAGCTTGACTGAAGCCAAGGCGCTCTCAGGCACGATGATATTCACATAATACCGATACGCATCATGGTAGTTCAGCGCAAAGGATAAGTTTAGTTCGGACGCGCCGAAAACGTAGGACGGTCCATACTGTTCCACAGAAGGGAGCAGCAACATGGAAGAACCGCATATATTATTAATCGATTCCATGCTGTGGGAAAACTGCGCTACAAGCACCGGGCGGCTGGACACGATCTCAGCCGGACCGTCAATGAGCCGCTCGTGAAACCCGCCCCGGTTCAACGTGGCGACCGTCACTCCATTAACGGAGATTTCAGTGCCGTCATGAGCCGCCAGAAAACGGAACGTGTCGCCATAGGCGCGAGCCGCAAAGGGCATGGAGATAAAGCGCTGTCCCCACATGCCCACTGGCGGCATTTGTTCGGAGACCTGATCATGCCCAAAGCTCGATGAAGGAACGGCGATCGCTTGATTGCCGCCAAAAACCGCAACCGGCTTGTCGGCGGTGATCCCGGTTCCGGTGAAGTCCGCTTCCGGGTCTTCTTCGTTCACCAGACGATAGACCTCGCCGGACTGTAGCGTAATCTCAAACGGCGCTCCAGCGGCTCTCAAGCCCGAAGTTGCAGTCGGAAGGATGGAAACATGCGTATCGTTATGCGGCGCGACCACGGCGAACCCGGTTCCTCCGACGACAGTATTTGCAGCGGAATAATCCGGCGTGTTCTGACAGGACATGACCAGATAGTTCGTGCCCAGCAGCGCGGTCGGCAAGGCGAGATAGCCGCCGGTGGAGTCACCTCCAGCCTCAATCTCGCAAACTGAAACCGGATCGTTTGCCGTCACATGGATAGCCGAACGTGTGACACAGTCGCTCAACAGCTGATAGATCAAATGGAAGGTATAGTCGTGTTGAAAACCTGACGATCCGTCGACGGGAATCAAGGTCGGCAGACCCGCACGCGCGACAAAGGGCTTTGAATAATGGGTCACTGTCACCGGGCCACCCCAGCCGGCGCCACCCGTCCAGTCATAAGTCATGTCCGTGACATCAAAAGCGACCAAGCCTTTCGTGTCCTCTTCCGCTGTGATCAGCAGGCTGGTCCGGCCGTCGCACAGGCCGGGACGCGCATCGTTCAAGAAATGCGGATTACGATTGCCGACTTTGGTCAGCCAGAAATCCGTGCCGCTGCTGGACCGGGTGAACGGCTGCGGCTCGGTCACGGCCGAAGTCGCCACGACTTTCAGCACGTCTGTTTTATGCGCTCCGCCATAATCCGCGGAGAGCTGAAGAACATAGGTTCCGGTCTCTTCGAAGGAGGCCGTCGTGGCCAAAGAGCCGGGGGCGGAGAAGAGGACATTGCCCGGCCCGGCCATTTTCGACCAGACGACGTTTGTCCGGGCGCCGGTCACGGGAGCCAGAAGCTGGACGGACCCCGACAGGTTAAGCGCGCCGGGGACCGTGAGCGCTTGGTCCGGGCCTGCGTCAACGGACAACGTCAAAGGCAGGACCGTGATCTTTGCGGCCTCGCTAAAGCATACCGTTTGCCCGTCCGTGGCCTGGATGACGAAGGTGTCCTGACCGCTGTGCTCCGCACCGGGTGTATACACGGCGACAACGGAGTTGTTTGTTGCCGGCTGAGGGCCGAGGACGACGGTTCCATGCGACGGAGGTGTCGTGACGGTAAACGACAAGGGCGCTTTGTCCTTATCCGTGCCGCCCATGTAAAGGCTGACGGGGTCGCCTTGAACGGTCGTCCGTTCAACCGTGCGCCTGTCAAGGGGGGCAGGGGAATCATCGGCCGGCAAGACCCGTATCCATACCGTCGCTTCAGAGAAATGATCTTTGTCCAGCACCCAGAACGTGAAACTGTCCTCTCCGTTGAAATCCGCATCAGGCTGATACGAGCAGGCGACCGTGTTTCGTGTGGACATGAAATACTCATTAATGTAGACATAATCGTCCATGAATTCCCTGTAGACGGATTTCCCGCGAAATTCAATCGTGCCATGCCGTGGCGGATTGACCGGCACGAACTCACACTGATTGACGTGAAAGCTAAACCCTTCTTGTTTAAGAAGGTCACCATACTCACCAGAGTAGAAAAACACCGACTCGCGCCGATAGTCTTGAGGGGTATACCCCAGCAGATCGAAGACGACTTCCGTGTCCTCCCGTGTTACCACCGTCTGGCTGAGGGCCACGACAGGCACACCGTCGGGCGGGATAAAGGTAAGAGTGACCTCGTCGACCGCCTGTGTCGCGCCGTCATTCGCGGTGAGCCGGAGAACATATTGACCCGGCGCGAAGAAAGTGGCCAGCGCGGCACAAGAGGCCGGTTGCCCGTTGCCCGGCAGCGTGAGTGTTTCCGAGCCGAAGTGAAAAACGATTTTATTTGTGGGCCCGGTGACCAGCGACCATTCCGCCGTGACCAGTCTCGCGTCAGGCAAACCGTTGCCGCTCAATGACGCAACCAGGTGAGCGGTCTGGTTTGTCCACGCGAGCATCTGGTCAGGCCCGGCGTCAACAACCAGAGTCCGGTTCTCAGGCAATGAAATCAGGGCGATTGTCTTCGTGTCCGTCAGATTACCGCCCGCGCCAGTGTTGCCGAGGTCATCGACTGTCAGGGTGATGATATCCCTGCCAGAACCGCCGCCGGGAGCATACGTCAGGCCGTTCAACGCCGCGTTGAGACTGTCCAGCGAGCCCAGCACCACCCGGTTCGTTGGATTGCATATGCCTTCAAGCCATGTCAACCCGTTGGTCGAACCGAACGTCAGCGTACCACGCGTTGATGACAGGCAAAGCCGCACAAGATTGGTGCCGGCATCCGCATCGCTAACCGAGATCAGTCGATTCGTGCCGAAAACCAGCATATAGCCCTGCGAAAAGGTTTGCCCGCCGGGCACGCTCAGACGCGGCGCGTCATTCACCGCCAGCACGGTGACCGCAAAACTTCGGTGGTCGCTCAATGCCGGAATGCCGTTGTCGGTCACCGTCACGGTCACGATGTTCTTGGAAGGACCCTGTTCTTCGGTGGGTGTCCAGATGATCACGCCGGTAATCGGATCAATCCTCATTCCCGCAGGCGCGGCACTCAGGCTGTAGGTCAGCGCGTCAGCCGGAACATCCGCATCGGTCGCCGAGACGGTCAGGGAAAACGTTGTCTGTTCCGGCAGTGTCTGGTCGGCCAGTGCCGCTAAGGTCGGCGGATCGTTCACAGGGAGAGTGACGACGGTGACCGTTGCCGTTGCGGAAGTGAGCCGGCCATCGCTCGCGACGTAGTTGAATGTGTCGGTTCCGTTGAAGTTCAGAAATGGCGTGTACGTCACCATATTTGAAGAAACGGGGCCGAGCGAGCCGGAACGCGGGTTCTGGACAATGGCAAATGTCAGCTCGAAAGCTTCCTCATCAAGACGACCGCATCTGTCCGTCTTATCCCGGAACGAGGGTTGCCAGAAATCGAAAGGATCACAAAAGTCGATTTGAGGCATGCCTGTTTGATGATGTTTTTCCTGTTCTTGCTTGCCCTTGTCCAGACAGTGACAACTCGGATGGTTCTCACGCAATGCGGAATCGCATTTCTTATGCTGGCCGTCGTCTGGGTCACCGCACGCCGGGTGCCTTTGCCCTGCCGCCGCCGCCGACCCGCTCAAGGCCACTTGGATCGCCTGGTCTTCGCTGTTCGTAACCGTGAAACTGTCAGCGACCGGCCGCTGGTTCACTCCGCCGCAGGAGGAGAACCCGAGGAAGCGGACCGAGATTTTGTTCTTTCCTGAAAGATCGCAGCTCAGGATGCGGACGGATGCGAATCCGGTCACGCGATAGTCGGCGTTGGCACCTTGTCCGCGTGTTTGATCCCACACGGGAATCACAAGGTCATGGTCGGTCAGCGCCGCGAGCGCGTCGCGAGCATTTTTGCTGTTGGATACGCCCGGTCTGCCGCTTATCCAATCACCTGCGGAAATGACGTGATCCTTCGAATCGTCGGGGTTGATATAGGAGCAACTGTTGCCCGGCTGCGTCAGACTCGCGACCAGAACCGGCACATTGGGGCTGCCCGCCCAGCTCAGCCAGCCGAAATTGCCCGGCTGCGAACCGTTCACAAGGTCCTTTATGACGGTATTCTCCGCCACACCGACCAGCGTCTTTGCCGAGAGCGTAAGCGGATACAAATGATCTGTTTTCGTGTCGGCACAGGCTCCGCTTGGGTTGACGGGCCCGACGTACAGCGAGACCGCGGCAAGCGCCACCGAGCGCATAATAGGATTGATTGCCATATCTAATATTCCTTTTTAAACATGCGGGTTTTAAGGTCATTTGCTCTAATTACAACGACCTGGCACCACTCGAATGTTTGTAATGTACGACAGGATCTGTTATGCTTGCAAGATAAATAATAACAAAATAAGCTATGTGTTTAGATGACATTCCATATCACCACAAAGGCTTTTCTATTTTTGATTGCAAGCGAAACGATTGTTTTAACGGTAGAAAGCTGTTCGACGGACACGGTGTTGAATCACTAGCATCCCATAGGATTTCCAAAGAATTCGCATGTTTTTGCGTTTTTGGCCACCCAAAAAGTTTGATGCGGTTGCATTAGGGCCTTACAAACCAACAATGGCAATAAATAAGGCGCGGGCTGTTGAGCCCGCGCCTTATGCTTTCCTCGCTTGCGGGGCGAGTTTATTCGTCGAGCTTGTCCGCGATGGATTCGTCCATCTCCATGTTGGTGTAGACGTCCTGAACGTCATCGTGCTCTTCGAGCGCGTTAACGAACTTGTTGACCGCCTTGGCCACTGAGACCTCTTTCACGGAAACGGGCGTGAGCGCGACCAAGCCGACCTGGGAGTTTTCCTGATCGAACTTGATGCCGGCCGCTTCCAGCGCCGCGCAGACCTCGGAGAAGGAATTGGGGTGACAGGTGACGGTGAAGCCGCCCTCTTCGGTGACCATGTCGTCCGCGCCTGCGCCCAGCACGACCTCCATGAGACCGTCTTCGGTGACGCCTTCACCGGCCGGAACCATGATGGTGCCCTTGCGCTCGAAGCCGCGCGAGACGGAGCCCAGACCGGAGAAATCGGAGCCGTTCTTCTTGAAGATGTTGCGCACCTCGGACGCGGCGCGGTTCTTGTTGTCGGTCAGCACTTTCACCACGAGGCCGACGCCGCCTTGGGCGTAGCCCTCATAGGTGATCTCTTCGAGGATATCCGCCGCAAGTTCGCCCGTGCCCTTTTTGATGGCGCGGTCGATGTTGTCGTTCGGCATGTTGACGGATTTGGCCTTGGCGATCAGGGTGCGCAGGGTCGGGTTGCTCCCGGGGTCACCGCCGCCACCCTTGGCCACGATCGTCATTTCCTTGGCGATTTTCGAGAAAATTTTACCGCGCTTGGCGTCCGCCGCGCCCTTCTTGTGCTTGATCGTCGCCCATTTCGAGTGGCCGCTCATGGCATCACTCCGAGGCCGCTGCGCCGACGCGCTTGAGGATGGCGGTGACCTTCGGCTTCGCGAGCCCGGCGGCCTTGCCGATGGCGTGGAGGACGGCGGATTCCTTCTTGTCGATGCCACCGCTGGCCTGCGACACGAAGGCGGCGAAGAGCACTCCGGCCTCCGGCTGTCCCAGCGCCTTCAGCTTGGCGCCCACGAGCTCGGCGCGCTTCGAGTCGCCGTCGCCCTTGGCCCTGTCGGCGCAGGCGTCGAGCAGCGTCTCCACCTCCCACTCGACGATGGCGCCCACGGAGAGCACCTCGATGGCCTTCACCATCACGGCGCGCTCCTTCTCGTCGAAGACGCCGTCGGCGTGCGCCACGAGAAAGCCGGCCTCGGCCGCGACCTCGAAGACTTCGTTCTGCTTGGGGACCTTGAGCTCCTTGCGGATCTCCACGGCGTGCTTTTCCAGCTCAGCGAGGTTCATCGAGGGTGCGTTCCTTTCGGCGACGAGGATACTTGGTTACTTGGCCGCTGCGGGCGGTTTCACGCGGGTGCTGGCCAGGAAGCCGTCATCCACCTTGTGGGCGTCGGCCACGAAGGCGCCGTACTTGTCTGCGGCGATGGTGCCGGTGGTCACGAGGAGGGAGAATTCTTCCTCGATGGCCGTGCCGTCGACGGTGAGCTTTCGCTGCGCTTCGAGGTTCGAAGAGCGTACGTCGACGGGACCGGGAGAGCGGAGGACCGAGGCGCCCTTGGGCAGCTCGACCCGGCGGTGCACGTGGTACTGGACCGCGCGGCTGATGGCGAGGGCGTTCTCGCGCGCGCCCTGGCTCGCGTAGCTGGCGCCCAGGGTTCCCACCTGCGAGCGCGGGTAGACGTTGTGGACCGGATCGATGCCAGGCAGCACCCACGTGCGCGACTTCTGCCCTTCGGGCTGCGCATAGCCGGGCACCGTGATGTCGGCACGCACGGCGATCTGCCAGCTGCCTTCGGTGGACGAGAGCGCGACGCTGTCGACGTTGGCGAAGGGCACCCAGCCGAGCGCGATGCCACGGAGGGCCTTGTCGCGCTCGACGCCGACGATGCGCAAGAGCGCCTCGGCGATCTGCTGTGCGGCGCGGCCCCGGAGGAGCACCGTGAGGCTGCCCTTGGCGTCCCCGTTGTCGTCGACGACGAGCCGCAGATCGACCTCGTCACGCTCCTCGTTGCCCGAGGCCGCCGGCAGCGAGGCCATGGTGCCGTCGGTCTTGAGGATGGTGCGGCCGCGAAGCTCCGGGGAGATGCGTCCCGCGGGGAGGGGAGGACCGGACACGTCCGAATCGATCCACACGTCCTCGGTCTGCGTCGGATCCTTCGCCGACGTCACGTGCGCGACGGCGAGCGGATGCGAGAAGCGGCCGAAGCGCGCGG
>JANYBJ010000204.1 GCA_025360845.1 bacterium | reverse complement strand
GAAACAGCTCCTGCAGTTTCTGAAAACGCCGTCGGGCACGAAGTTCCTGCTGACGCTGCATGATGTCGCGGCCGGGCGGGCGCTCTCGGTGGCCGAACGGACGCCGCACGATTACGGGATCACGGCGGGCATGTCTGTCATGCTCGGCCTCATCGAGAACATGGCCAGCGAAACGGATGATGAACAGGGCGAGTAAACCAAACCCAACATCCAACACAAAGGCACCAAGACTCAAAGAAGACCAAAGAAATCACTTCGTGTTCTTCGTGTCTTCGCGTCTTCGAATTGCTCTAAAGACCTGTCCCTTAGTTACACCCAAGGGGAGAGAGAAAACGGTAGGGACGCATCCCCGAGGCGTCCGCAACGCAGCCAATCATTTTTTTACCAGGATTAACATGATTTGCAGGATTAAGAAACGACATCCCCATCCTGTTCAATCCTGTCATCCTGTTGAAAATCGTTAAGGAGGTTCACATGAATCAATTCGATACCACAGGTCGCAAGCTGCCGCTGCCGAAGGCGCGTTACGAAGCGCCCGAACTCAAAGAAGGCCAAAGAAATCACTTCGTGTTCTTCGTGTCTTCGCGTCTTCGAATTGCTCTAAAGACCTGTCCCTTAGTTACACCGTCCCTTAGTTACACCCTCGCCGTCCGCAGAATTGCTCTAAAGACCTGTCCCTTAGTTACACCGTCCCTTAGTTACACCCTCGCCGTCCGCAGGGGTTTTGCAAACACCTCCCCTGATTGACGGATTGGCATCTGACATTGGGTCATGTTATAGTGTCGCGCACTGTTACATGATGAGGGTGGCCGTTACGCTTAAGGAGAATGCTATGGTTATGACAGGATGGTGTTGTCGGGGTTTTAGCCGCTCACGGTGGCTGAGTGCGTTGGTCTTGATCGGGGGGCTCCACGCGGGAGCCGCGTGGGCGCAGGAGAGCAAGGCCTGGCGCGTGCTTGTCACGCCTGACAATTCCCTCTCCCTCATGTTCCTTCAGTCCGACAGCCACCTGTTCACAACCAGCCTCGGCGGCTGGGGTCCCAATTGGGGCTGGGTCGGACTCGACTCGAAAGAAAAGGCGACGGGCGACGAGCTGGTCCTGACCGTGCCGTTCGTGGTCAACAAGGATGCCGGACAGGTCATCACGGTGAAGCAGCGCGCGTGGAAGAGCGGTGATCAAGCGATCTCGATCCGCTATGACCTCTCGTCCGACAAAGATGTGCCTCTGACCATGCTGGTGGCGACGGTCGCCTTTGAACCGAGATGCCAGGACGGCGATATTCTCTTCAAGCACGCCGACGGCACCGAGGGAACCATACCCCTGAGCGTGGGCGGCCCCGGCTCGCAGCCCGAGACGAAGGCGCTGGTCTTCCGCTCAAAGAAGTTCGGCGAGTTATCAGCCACGCTTGACCCGCCTCAGGCGATCGCCTACCACGGCGGCCTCCGCATCCTGCTGGCTGCGGACGTGTTCAAGGCCGGCAAGAAATCCGTGACCCTTACCTTCAATCTTTCAGGCCCGGCGGCGCTGCTGGCCAAGCAGTCGGATATCGATGCGCTGGCCGTCGTGCTGCCCGACGCGGCCTGGTTCCCGGTGACCGCGACCAACGACGCGGGCCCGAGCGTCATCGGGTTCGAGAGCTGGCTGGACAAACCCGCAGGCAGGCACGGCGGAGTTCTGATGGCGGGCGACCGCTTCGAATTCGCAGACAAGACCCGTATGAAATTCTGGGGCGTGAACCTGTCGTACGGGCTCAGCGCGCCGGAGAAAAAACAGGGAGAGTACACGGCGGCGCGGTTCGCGAAGTTCGGGGTGAACGCCGTACGCATGCACAAGTTCTGCGGACCGGACGGGTGGGAGGGAATCGGCGACGCCAACGACGCGACGAAACTGGTGCCGGCCGGCTTGGACCGGCTGGACTATTTCTGCAATGCGCTGACGAAAAGCGGCGTCTACTACGGGTGGTCACACACCTTCGGCTTCCGGGTGCAACCCGGCAACCGGGACCGACTGCTCGCCTACGACGAGATCAAAAGCCAACTCGGCGGCAACACCTATGCGCTCATCAATTATGCCGAAGACTGTCAGGATCTGATGATCGAGATGGTTGTGAACCTGCTGAAGCACCAGAACCCGTACACCGGAAAGCCCTACGCCCAAGATCCGGCTCTGGCCTTCATCGAATTGCAGAACGAGGACGACATCTTCTTTTTCACCACCGAGGGCGTGTACAACAAATGCCCGACCTACGCGAAGCGTTTGCGGGAGCGCTATGCCAAGTGGCTGCTGGCGAAATACAAGGACCAGGCAGGCCTGAAAGCCTCTTGGGGCGACGCGCTGAAGGCTGAAGAGACCTTGGCGGCGCAGAACATAGCCCTGCAAGCGAACCCCTGGTTCATGAGCGCCGATCACCTGCCGAACCAGCAGTGCGGCCAGAAGGTGCGTCTGCTGGATAACGCCGCGTTCTTCCACGACGTGCAGAACGCCTTCTACAGCCGCTTCGTCAAGGCGATCCGCGATGCCGGTTACAAAGGCCCGCTCATCGGCTCCCCCTGGCAGGCGCCGTCCGGTCTGCCGCACTACTACAACCTGAAGTCCGACTATCAGGTCGGCACGATCGACCGGCACAACTACTTCGGCGGAGCGCTCAACGACACCATGCTGGGCAAGCCGGGTAGCGGGTATTTCTCCACCGGCCTGCAGCAGGTGGCGGACCGCCCCTTCGGGCTATCCGAGTGGATTCACGTCTACCCGTCGCTCTACAGCGCGGAGGGCCCGGCGATCCTCGCCGTCTACGGCATGGGGCTGCAAGGGTGGGACTCCTCCTACGAGTTCCAGTCCGGACAGACCGACAAGAGCTTCGGCGACAGCGTCGGCTCCCCCCCGTGGGGCGTCTGGAATGCCGACCTGCCGACGCAGCTCGGGCAGTATCCCGCCTTGGCGCGCATGATCATGCGCGGCGATGTGGAGGAGGGCGAGGTCATCGGCGTGCGCAACGTCACCTCGAAGAATCTGGCGGATGGCGCCTTCGACTTCTCCGACAAGGTCACGCAGCAGGGTGACGTGAAGAGCTTCACCGGCGACACCCCGGAGGAGGCACTCGCCGCCGGGCGGCTGGTGGTGCAGTTCACGGACAAGGGGCAGCCCTCGACCTTCCCTGACATGGGCAAATACCGTCGTGGCAAATCCATCGTGTCCACGACCGGCCAGTTGACGTGGGACACTTCAGACAAGGGGTTCTTCACGGTGAACAGCAAGGGGACCAAGGCCGTGGTAGGCTTCGCCGAGAACCGTAAACTCCATCTGGCTGATTATGTCATCACCCTGAGTTGCCCTTACGCCTCCGTCTTTCTCACCAGCCTCGAGAAGGGCAAAGACCTCTCGCAAACGAAGTCCGCCCTGCTGACCGCCGTGGCGCGCAACAGCAACAGCGGCTTCAAAGTCTTCAGCCTCGACAACCGCGTGATCGACAACGGCAAGGGACCCGTGCTGCTGGAGCCGGTGAAGGCCACCCTCACCTGCGGCCGCGACGTCTCTGCGGTACACATCCTCGATCAGGAAGGCCGACGCACCGGCCAAACATTACCGGTCGATAAAAACACCTTCCGCATCGACAGCGCGCGCGAAAAAACGTTCTACTACGAAGTGGTATTCAAAACCCGGGCAGGCTAGCGCCGTGTTCTTCAAATATACAAAAAGTGTAACTCGATTTCTATACAGGATGGCAGGACGAAACAGAATGGTTTGTCGTTTGTAAATCCTGATATTCCGGCCTTCACCATGTGAGTCGAGAGAGGGCGGCGAGGACGCCGCCCCTCCATGGACAGCGAAATACCGCCGTTTGTCGAACTGGAGGAACGGCGTCCTCGCCGTCCGCAATGGTTTTGCAAACGCCTCTTCTGTGCCCCCTTTTACACCGCAAGTTCATTGGCGATCATCTCGGCTTGTTTGAGAACGGTTTCAGTGGCCAGCAACTGCATGTCGGGCGGGTAGCCGTATTGGCGCAAGGTGCGCTTCACAATCACCTTCAACTTCGCCCGCACGCTCTCCTTGATGGTCCAGTCGATTGACGCATTCTCGCGCACCCGCTGCGTCAGTACGACCGCGAGTTCCCGCAGCTGGTCATGCTGCATCAGTTCGCGTGCGCTGGAATTGTTGGCCACCGCCGTGTAGAACGCATATTCGAAATCGTTCAGACGCATCCGTTTGGCCTCGTCATCGGAGGCGACGATCTCCTTGCTGATCCTGATCAGCTCATCCATCACTTCGACAGCAGTCAGGATCTTGTTGTGGTATTTTTTGATCGTGTTTTCCAGCATCTCCAACAGTGACTTGCTCTGCACCAGATTCTTTTTGGAACGTGCCCGCAACTCATCCTTGAGCAGTTTCTTCAATACCTCAAGCGCCACGTTCTTGTGCTCAAACCCTTTCAGCTCGGCCAAAAACTCTTCGGACAGGATGGATATGTCGGGCTTCTTGATGCCCGCCGCGTCAAAGACATCAATCACCTTTCCCGACACCAGCGCCTGATCGATCACCTGTCGGATGGTGGTTTCCAACTCCTCGCTGCTGCGCCCTTCACCCGTACCCTCGAACTTGACCAGACGCGCCTTCACCGCCTGAAAGAACCCCACTTCGTCTTTCGCATCCATCGCCTGCTCGTGTGGAATCGCGATGGCAAAGGCCTGCGACAGCGCGTTGACCTCGCTGATATACCGCTTCCGTCCGTCCTCCAGCCCCAGAATATGCTCTTCCGCCGCCAGTATCAACGACAGTTTCTTAACGGTATCCGAGTCGAAGTAGCGCTCGTAGGCGAAGCCGTGATACATGGCGGAAACCACTTCCAGTTTCTCCAGCATCAATTGCACGGCCTTCTCCTGCAACAGCGTCGGATCGCCCTTGCCGCCGGCGTCTGAGTAGAAGGAGAGCGCCACCTTCAGATCGGCGGCAATGCCCAGGTAATCCACGACCAGACCGCCGGGCTTATCTTTATAGACGCGGTTCACGCGCGCGATCGCCTGCATCAGGTTGTGCCCCTTCATCGGCTTGTCGATGTAGAGCGTGTGCAGACTCGGCGCATCAAAACCGGTCAGCCACATGTCGCGCACGATCACCAGCTTGAGCGGATCGGCGTCATCCTTCATCCGTTCCGCCAGCAGTTTGCGCTGCTCCTTGCTTGTGTGGTGTTTGGCCAGCAGCGGACCGTCACTGGAGGCGGCTGTCATCACGACTTTGACGGTGCCCTTGGTGATGTCGGCATCGTGCC
>JANYBJ010000173.1 GCA_025360845.1 bacterium | reverse complement strand
AACCGCGAGAGGAACTCGACCGCCTTGCCCGGCACCGCGTTGGCTTCGTGCAGGACGACCGGCACATGGCGCAGGCGCGCGGCCAGAACCGGCGGCAGGCTGGCATAGCTCCCCATCGCCAACAGCGCGTCCGGCCGTTTGTGTTTCAGCACGCCGAAACACCGGAAAAACGCGCGCGCCACCTGAAGAACCGTGCGCAGCGAAAGTTGCCTTGCTCCCGTTAAGAAAACGGGGCCGCTCCAACTGCCGAGCGTCGCCTTCTCAATGTCGCGACCGGAGAACCAGACCTCGACGGCATGCCCCCGTTTCTTCAACTCTCTGGCAACCGCCAGCCCGGGAAACACATGTCCCCCCGTGCCGCCGCACGCCACGATGAACGTCATACGTTGTTGCATCCTTCTCTCTCCGCTGCCACTCAAGAGGGCAACGTTCGGGTTTCAGGTTAAACCGGTCAGGCCTTGCCGCGATGACGGCGATGCCGCAGGTCCCCGGCCACCTCTTTCAGCGCTTCCCGGCAGAACACGAGCAGCAAGACGCCATACACCAGAGCGCCGATGGCGATGGCGCCGAACACGGCCGTCAGTTCCACCAGCTTGTACATCCAGCCCGCCTCCGTCAGGAACCGGCTGATCAGCTTTTCAGAGTAGAACGCCGCCACGCCCATGACCAGCGAAAGGACCATCAGCCGCGCGACGACCGGAACCACCGCACGCAAACGGGGAGCGCCGAACTTTTGGCGCAGCACCCAAGCGAGCATGACGCAGTTGACGATGCTGCTCAGCACCGTCGCGACCGCCAAGCCCACATGCTTCCACCCGTCCGGCCACGTGAAGACGAACAGCAGGTTCAAACACAGGTTGAGCGCCACGCAGATCACACTGCACTTCAGGGGCGTGCGCATGTCTTTGAGCGCATAGAAGGCCGGCGTCAGCGCCTGGTAGAAACTGAAGAATAACAGGCCGGGCGCATATCCCATCAACGCACGCGACGAGTACAACGCGGACTGCGCATCGAATTTACCCGAATGCCAGGTGTAGAGCAGATTGATGATCGGCCACGCAAGCACGGTCAGCCCCACGGACATCGGAACCATAATCACCGCGATCGTACGCAATGCACGTTCGAGCGTCAGGCGCAGCATCTCGTGCGCCTGGTCGGCCGCATGCTTGGCGAAGGTCGGCAGAAGCACGGTCGCGAAGGCGGTTCCCACCAAGCCCAGCGGCAAATACGTCACCCGTTCGGCATACTCCAGCGCGGAGGGGCCCCACGTGCCCGCATACAGGGCCAGAACCCCGTCGACCAGGAGATTGATCTGCACGGTGCCCATTCCAACGGCCATGGGCGCGGCCCGGCGCAGCACCTGCTTCACGCGCGCATCGCTCATCCAGTCAAAGGATACCCGCAGCGGGACCCCCTGCTTCCGCAAGGCCGGCAACAGAAAGCCGACCTGAACGAAACCGGCCGCCAGTGTCGACCAGGCGACCACCCCGATGCGCACATTGAGATCCTCTGACACAAAGGGACAGACACCCACAAGCGCAAGGATCCAGACAAGGTTCAAATAGATCGGCACCAGTGCGGATTGCGCGAACTGCCGCAGCGTGTTCAAAATGCCGATCGCCAGCGCGGCAAGGCAGATCAGGGGCGCGTAGAACAGCGTAATGCGCAGCAAAGGATAGACCGCCTCGGCGCGGGCGTTATACGCCAAGAAATGCTGCAGCCCCAGCGAGAGCAGAATGCCCAGAGCCGTAACGGTTCCCAGCACGGCCACCAGAAAGCCGGCGATCCGGCTCGCCAGCCGGTTGGCCACTTCGGAGCCCTCATTCTTGAGCGTCTCCGTGTACACCGGAATGAAGGCGGCGGACAAGGCCCCTTCGCCGAACAGGCGGCGGAAGAGGTTGGGGATGCGGAAGGCGACGTCGAACGCCGACTTCTGCAGCGAGGTGCCGAAGAAATAGGCCATGAGCCATTCGCGCACCAACCCCAAGACGCGGCTGACTCCCGTCATAGACCCCACCATGGCGACCGACCTCAGAATGGGCTCGTGCTTGACTTTCGCGTCACTCGTTTGCACGCGTCTCCTTCTTGCCTTGCCTGCGGAAACAGATATGCTCGACCGCCTCGTGGAAATTCTCTGCCCCGCTCATCAGCTCAATGTCCACCCGCAAGTAATAGACCGGCACGGGCGTCGACTCGAGCCGCGGGAAGCGGACCGCGTCCTTCTCGGTTGTCAGCAGCGCGTCGACGTGGAGGTCCGAGGCCTTGTTCACCGCATCGATGATCTCCTGCGCGCCGTACCGGTGATGGTCCGCATAGCGTTCGCAGTAGATGACTTTCGCCCCCATCAGCCGAAGCGAGTTTTCGAAACTCTGCGGCACCGCGATCCCCGAGAGCGAGGTGACCGTACGCCCTTTGAGCCACTCCAGCGGCACGCGCTCGGCCGTGTAGACGTTCTGAAGATAGCGCGGCTTGTGGTTGCACTCGATGATTTCCGCCGTCGTGTTCAACTCGCGGATGCGGGTCCGCAGCTCCTCGGCATGTCCGTCCGACTTGGTGATGAAAATGAAGTCAGCGCGTTTCAGGTTGCGGATGGGTTCGCGCAGCACACCGCGCGGCAGCATGTTGGCGTTGCCAAAGGGGTTGGTCTTGTCGACCAGCACGATCTCCAGCCGATGCCTCAATTTCCGGTACTGGAACCCGTCATCGAGGATCAGCGTGTCGCACCCGAAACGTTTGACCGCGTAGCGTCCGCTCTTGACGCGGTTCTTGTCGACCAGCACCACCACGCCGGGCAGATTACTCGCGAGCATATAGGGCTCGTCGCCGCCCATCTCGCTGTCCAACAGCAAATGTTTGCCGTCGCTCACCACGCGCGGCGGCTCGATCGTCTCGCGGAACACTCGCTGATACCACGGCAGCTCGCGTTTGCGGTAGCCGCGGCTCAGGATCGCCACCTTGCGCCCTGACTTCTGAAGCTCGCGTGCGAAAATTTCCACCACCGGCGTCTTGCCGGTGCCGCCCGCCGTGATGTTGCCGACGCTGACCACCTGGCATCCCAGCGGATACCGGCGGAAGATGCCGACCTCGTAGAGAAAAAGCCGCGCCAACACGACGTTTTTAAAAACCAGCGAGATCCCTTTGAGCACGGCAAGCAACAGCCGGATCGGCCACGGATGGCCCTGGTCCGCGCCGGGTTGCTGAATGATGCGGACCAGATAGTGCTCGATCCGTTCGGAACGTTTGATCTTCGCTTTGCGCATGGGCTCCAATGAAATAAAAAATGAGAAGATATGATATGACATCGCTGGGCGCATGACAATCATACAGCGCTAAAAACCGTCTCGCCATCCGAAAGAAGCATGCTAAAATGAGGGTCAATCAATAAGGAGCCTTTATGATCACACGTACCGGCGACATGCAGACAGAGAACCGCGAGAACATGCGCGGCGGCAAAGGGGCTGTCAAACTGGAGCACTGGTTCAAGCCCGAGGCTTTCGGCGCCAAGGTCAGGCTCTGCACACGCATGACCCTCGCGCCCGGCAATTCGATCGGCAGCCACACCCATGCCGACGAAGACGAGATCTATCTGGTCCTCTCAGGCAGCGGCCTGATCCAGGAGAACGGCGAGTGGGTCCCGATTCAGACGGGCGACGCCATCCTCACCGGCAAAGGCGGCACGCACGGCGTCGAGAACAACGGCACCGACCCGCTGGTGATCGCCGCGGTCATCATCCTCTACTGACTCTTTCTGATTCACTGGCATCCCATAGGCGACACCATTTACCCTTACCCATGCGGGATTGCTTGGGTTTTTGAGGTCCGCGCGCGAATCTATATCATTACGGCTGATTGAAAAAATGAGTAGGAGGACTTCGCGCAGTAGGTGTGTCGCATGCGGTGTCCCGCTCAATGAAAAACCCACGCTACTCTTCTCGGACCCGACTCTTTAAGTTGAATTACACTACCTGGAACAAGCAAGCTTATCACTCGCCGACCTGCAGACAGTACAGGCGCGTGCTGTCGCGCAGGTAGAGCCGCCCGTTGGAGAGCAGCATAGGCCCCCACGCGTCGCGGCCTTTGCCGCCCATCACCGCGTGGCGGGCCAACACGGAATAGCCTGTTCGCCCGATGCGCGCCAGCGTGAGCGTGCCCGTATCGTCGAGCAGGTACATGAGCCCGCCAGAGGCCGCCACATACGGCCCGAGCCCGAAGGTGCTGTCTTTGCCGCTCGCCCACAGCCGTTCGCCTTCAGGCGTCATGCACGCCAACTGCTGCCGGTCCCCGCCGCCGTCGCTCGGCAACACGGCATACAGCAGCCCGTCGAAAAAGACCGGCGTCTGCTGCTCGCTCGCGAACTGCTTGCGGTCGGTCTTGAAGAGCACTTTCACCTGCCACGCCCCGCCGTCACGCGTCACACGGAACATCGCGCCGCCGGACCCGTACCCCGCCGTCATGAAGAAGCGCCCGTCGCTCAGCGGCACCGGCGAAGGCGCGATCACGCTCGGCTGAAACGCGTCTGTCCGCCACAGCAGCTTGCCACGCTCGGGACCCTCCGCCCCCACGCCGATGGTGCCGCCCAGCGCCGCGTACACATACTGACGCACCCCCGCCGCAGTCAGCACCATCAGCGACGCGTGGGACATCGACAGCCCGCCCGGATTCGGGGTTTCGAACACGGTCGTACCGCTTTTGACGTCGAGCCCGCACAACACCACGTTCGTGCCTGCGGGAGCGAGGATCGCCACGCCTTGGTCGATGAGCGGACATTGACCGGCATACCACAAAGGCACCTTCGTGCCGTAGCGTTCCGCCAGACTGATTCCCCACCGGTACACGCCGCTCTCCGCCGCCACGCACAGCACGTGACACTGCGGGCCGATCGAAACCACGGCGTCCCCATCCGTCGCCACAACGGTCCGCGAGATGCCGTGGTTGCGCTTGGTCTTCACTTTATAGAAATGTTCAAAGCGCTGCTTCCCCGTATCCGCGTTGAGACACAGCAGGCAGTCGCCGCCGCGGGCTTCGTCATAGTCCAACATATACAAAAATCCGCCCGACAAAGCGGTCATCGCGTGACCGTCTCCCACCGGCAGGGACCACAGCACACGCGGCCCGCCTTCCGGCCACTTCGTAACCAACGCGCCTGCCTGGGTCGCGACGTTGTCTCGCGCCGGCCCGCGAAACCCCGGCCAGCGGCCGGAGACCGTTCCGGGCGGGACGTCCCGGTCCGCCTTGAAGCAACCGGCCAGATCGGTCTCGCGCGCGGCAACGGATTCGGCCGCCGCCTCTGCCACCGAACCCAACGCGCTCGCCTGCCGCACGGTGGCTGGCGGCGCCTCACGTCCCAGCCACACCTTCGTCAGCCAAGCGGCGAAAACCGCAGCCAAGACCGTCACTAAAATGGGAATCGCTCGCCGCATAAGCCCCTTTTGTACGGGCAGGCACCTGTGCCTGCCCCACTACCTGAGCATCTTGACCATCACGCGCCGCAACAAGCGTTTCAGGCCCGCGTGCTGGATCCCTGACAACACGCGCTCGGTCTCGTGACGGTAATGCGCGTACAGCAACTCCACCCGCGTATGCAAACCTGCCTCCTCGATCGCCTCGATCAGCCGCTGACGGCCCGCGCTGTCGTGTCCCCATATCGAACCCAGCGCAGCACCGACCGCCGGATGGTCGCTCGTGCAGGCCACCGCCAGAAAGATGGTCGGCCGCATGGAAAGCAGATCCGCCGCCCGACCGCGCACCGACCGGAAATCCTCAATGTCGTCGCGTATCTGATACGCGGTGCCCACCGCACGGCTGAAGGCCGAGAGCTGCACGCACGTCGCGGCATCCACGCCGGCCGCCACCGCGCCCACCAGCACCGCCACTTCGAAGGCCGCGGCGGTCTTCTGCTCATAGATGCGCAATACCGCCGACTCCGTCACCGGCGACGGCCGCCGGCAGAACGCCAGCTCTTCGCCTTGCCCCATGCACAGTTCGCGGTGGCCGCGCGCCGCCGCCAGAACCATCCCCGCGCGAATGTCGCCGGGAAAGTCCGCCGCCGCCATGAGCCGATACCCTTCGCCGATCAGGTAGTCGCCCGCATTGATCGCGGCGGGAATCCCGTAACGCTTATGCACCGTGGGCTCGCCGTACCGCTCGTCGTCATCATCCTCGATGTCGTCATGGATGAGTGACGCCTTATGAAAACACTCGACCGCCAACGCCGTCGGCAGGATCTTCGCGAGGTCGCCGCCCGAGGCCTCGTACACGGACGCCGTCAGAATCGGACGCCAGCGCTTGCCGCCGGTCATCAGCCACTCCCGGCCGATCCGCTCCGCATCGGTGTTGGGCACGCCCATCTCCCGCTCGAGCGACGCCGGATCGAGCCACGCCCGCACCGTGCGGGCCACAGCCTCGATCGCGGTCGCGCGTTCGGTCAGCTTCGGCTTCCCCGCGCGGATGATCTCCAGCGCCCACGCGACATCCGTCTCGGTATTCCTGCATCCGCCCGCCAGCAGCGGGATGCCCTGTCCGGGAATGGCGTGCGCGTTCATGGTCGGGAAAATGCGGCGCAGCGAGTCCATACACCCCGCTCCGATCACGGCGTCGACCTTGCCGGTGGTCAACAGCTTGCTGACCACCGTCGTGCCCTCCGCCACCAGCGTCACATACCCCAACCGGTCCGCCTCCGCCTGCAGCACGCCGATCGAGCAGCCGCCGCACTGGGCGCACAACAGGCCGAGACCGTCCCGGTCCGCCTGACAGACCGCCGTATTCGCAAGGCACTGCGGCAGCAGAAGCAAACGACGCTCATAAGGGATCCCGGCGATCATGTCGGCCCACAGCGCGTTGTTCAGCAACACGGCGACATACGCCTGCTCGCTCGGGTCCGCCTGCGCCACCGTCGTCGCGCACCTTGCGTGCGAAGCCAGCTCCTCACCCGTCAACGGAGGCACCAGCCGCTCGCGCGCCACATAGGCGCTGACCGACTTCTCCAGCGCCAAACGCCGCTCACGGTCTTGCGGCACGCAAAGCCCCGATTCCTTCGCTTCATTTTTTTCAGAAACACTCTGCATGTTGCGCGTTATTATATGCGTCCCGGGCCCGAAAATAAACGACGAAACTTATGGATAGTTCTGCCCCGTCGGGCGGATCATGATTTCGCTTACGTTGACGTGCGGCGGCAGCGACAGCAGCCACGCGACGCCGTCGGCGATCGCCTGCGGTTCGAGCAACCGGCCGAAATGCGCGATGCTCTTGCCGAAGTTCTCCGCGTTATACCCGGCCACCTGCTGGAACCCGCTGACCACAATGCCGGGCATGACCGTCGAAACGCGCACCCCCTTGGAGCAGATCTCCTGGCGAAGCGCCTCGGCGAGCGCGCCGACCGCGAACTTGCTTGAACCGTAAAACCCGCTGAACGGCGAGATGTTGCGCCCGACCACCGAACCGACGACCACGATGTCCCCGCCCGCCTGCTTTACCAGATGCTGCCCCGCCTTGCGCAACAGGTGCGCCGTGCCGAGCACGTTGGTCTGGCAGAGCTCCTGCCACTGGGCCTCGTCGCTGCCGAGGATTCCGCCGGCCAGGCCACGTCCGGCGTTGGCCACAACGATGTCGATCCTGCGTCCACCCTCCTCCCAAGACAGCGCACGCTCCAGCAAGGTGTCGAGATCGGACGGAGAGCCCGCGTCGCCCGCCACCACCAAAACCCGACCTCCCGGTCCCGAGATCTCGGCCGCCAGTTCAGCCAGCCGTTCTTTTCGGCGCGCGTGGACAACCACTGCGGCTCCGTCCCGTGACAAGGTCAGCGCCACCGCACGGCCGATCCCTGAACTCGCGCCCGTCACAATCGCCGTCTTTCCGGAAAGCGGTTTGTTCATGTTCATCACGCCCCTTCATTCATATCAGACACGTTAAGCTCGCCCAAATACGGGCATGAGTCATCTCACGACAAGAGTAACAACCGGCCGTTGAGTTACACAAGCCGCAAATACTCTGGGCGCCCAGAGGATCAGGGGATCACCCTCATGATATCCATTGGCGCCCGTGCGGCGAGAACCTCCTTCAGCAACTGATCGTCTCGCACAAGCCTGCTACAATCATGCGGAATTCGGCTTCATGAGCGTTCGGGTGCAGACCTGGTTCCCCTACGAGATCCAGATCGCCCTCAACGGGCGGGAGTGGCTCCGCCGGGGGCTGGAGCGGCAGGGCGTGGCGCACACCGCCGACGGGAACAAGTTCCTCTCAGTCGGCGATTTCGGGGCGGCGCAGAAGATCCTCGACTCGCAGCCCCTCGCCTCGTGGTTCGGCCTTTTGGACGGGTTCGCCCGGGAGGCCTTTCCGACGATGGGGCAGACGCTCGGCGGCGGGCCCGGCTACCGCTGGACGCTGTGGCAGAGCGAATGGGCCACGGACCTGATCTTCGACTCGCCGGGGTCGGTCGCGCCGCTGATGGACAGCCTCCTGCGCCACGAGCTCGCCAACGGCACGGGCGAGCGCGTGCTGCGCTATTTCGGTAAGCCGGTGCGCCCTGACGGGCAGCCCCACCCGCTGGCCGACCCCGACATCCTCTCCAGGCTCAACGTCTGGTACAACGGCGGGTTCGGGCTGGAACACACCTTCTGCGCCAACGAACAGGCGTCGAAGAACTGCCACCTGATGATGCAGGCGGCCTTC
>JANYBJ010000172.1 GCA_025360845.1 bacterium | reverse complement strand
TCGACGCCTACCGGCGGACCTTGCCCAAGCCCGCCACCAGCTCGAAGGTCGCCGAATCGTAATCGCCCTCGAGCTTGACCGGCAGTCCCATGCCCAGCAGCGCCGCGCCACCGAGCGTCTGACCGTTGACGCGGGAGTGATCGTTCTTGTCTTTGTTGATCTCGGTCACGCGGTAACGCTTGCCTGCGTCGAGCCCCTGCAGCATCAGCGGCGCGGGGAAGTCGCACATGATGGTGCGGTTCAGCCCGTACAGGAACACCACGGCCTTGCTCTTGTCGTCGCTCACGTACATCAGCGAGGCGTAGCTGTGATCCCACGGCGAGACCAGGCGATAGAGGTCGCCCTGCTGGATCACGGGGCGCAGGCGCTTGTAGTCGGTCACCGCTTTTTTCGCGAAGGCGAGTTCCTCGGGCTTCATGTTTTTCGGGTGAAGCTCAAAGCCGAGTCGGCCCGACATGGCCACGTCGAAGCGGAATTTGAGCGGCGTCGTGCGGTGCGTCTGCTCATTCGGCGAAACCGTCACGTGCGCGGCCATGGCGCACGCCGGATAGAAATGGCCCGCGCCCCACTGGATGAACACCCGCTGCCGCGCGTCGGTGTCGTCCGAGGTCCAGAACTCGTCCGCATAGTGAAGGAAGCCATAGTCCATGTGCCCGCCGCCCGAGGAGCAGGCCTTCATGAGGATGTCGGGATACTTCGCGTGCAGCCGTCCGAGCAGATCGTACAGGCCCGCCGTGTAGTCGAACCACAGGTTGGGCTGGCGGTCCGCGCCGAGATAGGTCGAGCCCGCGTTCATGAAGTCCGCGTTCGCGTCCCACTTGATGTAGGCCAGCCCCGGGATGCTCGTGATCAGCGCGTCCATCTGGCCGTAGATGTTGTCGCGCAGAGCGGGGTTGGTCATGTCCAGCACGACCTGCGTGTCGCCGCGGCCCTGGCGCAGCGGGCGGGTCTTCTCGCGCAGCACCCACTCGGGATGCTTGTCGACCAGCTCGCTCGTGGTGTTGGCCATCTCCGGCTCGACCCAGATGCCGAACTTGAGCCCGCGAGCCTTGGCTTCGTCGGCGAGCGCGCCCAGCCCCTTGGGCAGCTTCTTGTCATTCAGCACCCAGTCGCCCAGACCGCGCTTGTCGTCGTCGCGGGCGTACTTGCCCTTGGCGAACCAGCCGTCGTCCACCACGAACATCTCGCCGCCCAGCTCCTTCACGCCGTCCATCATGTCGGTCAGCGTCTTCTCGTTGAAATCGAAATACGCGCCTTCCCAGCTGTTCAGCAGCACGGGGCGCAGCATGTGGCCGTCGCGCAGCTGGTGGTCGCGCGCCCAGCGGTGCAGGTTGCGCGAGATCTGTCCCTTGCCCGCCGCGGAGTACGTCAAGGCGGTCTTGGGCGTGACCAGCGTCTTGCCGGCGTCCAACGTGTAGGCGCCGTTGCCCGTGTCGGGCCCGACGTTGATCGCCAGCGCGTCCACGAAGTCGTGCTGGACCGCGATGTTCCACGCGCCGCTCCACGCCAGCGCGGCGCCGATCACACGGCCCGACGTCTCCGTCGCCTTCCCGCCGACCGAGAGCATGAACGACGGGTTGTTGCCGAACGCCGAGCGCACGCCCGAGCGCGAGGTCATGCTGACCGTCTGACCTAGGGCGACCGGGGCCTCGGTGAGCTGCCCTTCGCAGGCCCACTGCCCGGTCAGCGCAAGCAGGTGGTACTCTTTGGCCAGCAAGGGGAAGACCAGCGCCACGGAGTCCATGCGCACCAGCTTGACGGGCGCGGGCTCGTCGTGGCGGATCTCGACCCACGTCTCGACCACATCGCTCGCCTCGACCGCGCGGAAATGCTGGACCACAAAGAACGGGTAGACGCTGTCCTTCAGCTCGAACACGAGGTGCGTGACGCCGGGCTTGTCCTCGACCGTTTTCGCACCTTGGGCGACCAGTTCCGTGGAGGTCACGCCGTCCGCGTGGATCACGGCGAGTCCGCCGAACTTGTTCATGGTGCTGCGGTCGTTGTCGCTGCCGTAGACCGAATAGGTCGCGGGCTTGCGGTGTCCGAAGAAATTGCCGCCGACCGAGCCGTCCCACGCCAGCGCGCTGGCATCGTCCGCCTTCTCGATCTTCGCGCCGAAGTGGATCATCAGCCAGGTCTTGTCGCTCTTATGGAACGCCATGGTCGTGTTCTTGGTCTGCAGCAGAAAGTCGTTCTCGACCGCCGCCGCACCCGCCCAACCCGTCATCGCGGCCACCGCCGCCCAAGTTCCGAGACACCTGCACCTAGCCAACTTAGTCATGCACTTCATTACTGTTCTCCTTCAGAGTTTACTCGTGATTTGATCCAATTCGCGTGGGGTTGCCGCTCTCTGGCGTGTGTTTCCCGAGCGTTACAGAGGCAATTCCTCGACCCGTGCCCAAGCCCGTTGAAGTTCGCCCGCGTCTATTCGTCGGCGCAATTCCGGCCAGTCGAGAGACTCGCCGGAAACATCCAGTATGCCGCGGATATCTCGCAAGTGCTTCTCGGACCCGCCTTCGCGACAAACAAAAAGCAGCACTGGATCAACTTCTGGCATACAGGAACGTCTCGCGTACAACATCTAGAACCCGCCTCTCGTCCCAGTCGGGGTGTTGACCCCGCACGGTGGCAGCCTTTAGTTTCCGGGCCGCCACTGACAATTGGACCGATGCCTCGATCCGTTGCGCCGGCGTCATCCTGCGGTAGATCCCGATCTGCCGCTCCCTAGCCTTACTTTCGTCCTCAGCCAGCGGGCTCGCCTGATCTTCAATGGAATGGGGTTGTAGCACGTCTAGATCATCCGCCTTTTCACGGCATGCGTCAAGCGCCTTTGAAGTGCGACTTGTCTTGCTTGTCATAAGATGCCAAAGTACTTTCAGAAAGTTGACGACAAAGTGCAGTCATGATATTCTTGCGACGCTATGAAAACACTCACTGTTCGAGAGGTTCCCGACACCGTTTACGCCGTGCTTAAAGAGGAAGCGGAAACGAATGGACGAAGTCTGCAAGCGCAGGTGCTCTGGGTGTTGGCAAAGGAGACGCGGTTACGCAAGGGAGGCTTCCTTGGAGCCGCGCGTCGCTGGCAGCGCAGGCTGGCGGGTTGCGAGTTGGGCGATGCCGTTGCCGACATCCGTGCGGGCCGGGAGAGGCAATGACCGTCTACGTCATCGACGCTTCGGCGTGGCTGCGCCTGTTTCTGAACGACGGGCCCGCCGTGCCGGGGCTGGAGCGGGCGGCACAGGAGGTGGAGACCGGGTCCGCGTCCTTCGCGGCACCGGAGCTGATTCTGGTGGAAGCCGGGCATGCGTTGCTCCGCAAAGTCAGGCGAAAGCAAATCCGGCAAGCGGACTGGCCTGACCTGTGGCAGGATATGCGGCGCGTGCCGATCAGTCTTCTTTCCGCTGAAGAGCACATGGACGCCGCCTTGGAATTGGCCATCCGGCACAATCTGTCCGTCTATGACGCCCTATATCTGGCAACCGCCGTCCATATGGGGGCAACGCTGTTCACGGCTGACGATGCGTTGTCTAAAGCGGCCCGGATGGCGGGCGTCTAAACTCAAGCTCGCAACAGCTCGTCACTTGGTTGTCTTGAATTCGTTTAGCCCCGTGCATTCCACCAGCCGGTCGAGAGTTTTCGGCGTGAAGACTTTGCCCCGCGTGGCAATCAAGAGCTTCTTCATGTCCTCTCGTCTTACGCCAAAGCCTCTGCCCGCGATGCATGCGACAACCTCAAACTTGCGCATACCTTTTGACATGTTTGCGATACTTAGTGAATGCAAGTGTTGTATCCGCGTAACCTTATCCCTTGCCGTGCCATCATCCTCCGTCAGCTTCGCTTCGATGACAATCTTGGGGCTAAATTCGCTGGGAATCATGAAATCCGGTGCCTGATCGAAATCGAGAAAACGTTCTGCACGTTTGGTCTTTCTGAAGCTGACGCCTGCCTTAAGAAGGGTCTCCTCAATTGCGTTCTCTAGGCCATCGCCGATCATCTCGCTCACGGAATCGCGATGCCCGGCGAAGGGCCGCCCCAAGAAGCGCTCGTAGAGAAGCATGGCGTACGGCGAACCCAAGGCGGCCATGTTACGAAGTGCCGTTAGCCCGCCCACAGTGTCGGCCTTATGAAGCCGATGAATCTGGCTGTCGGTGACAACTGGACAGCCTTGTGTCAAAAGATCGCACGCGGTATCAACCAGCGCCTCGATGCGATTCAGCACCTCGGGTGCTGATCGAAGCGGCTCAAGAGGTTTCATGCGAATTTTACGGTCAAGCGTCCTTGCGAACCCTTGGTTCAGCTCGCAGCCATACCGTTGTGACGCAAGGTAAGCCCATTCTGGGGGCGTGAAACCCAGCATCGAGCGGAGGACGACCAACGCGATGGGCGTGTCGATAACCGTTTTGAGTACAACGGAGCCGGACAGGGAAGAGAATCCGCAGGTCGCTTTCTTAAGGGCCTCGTATCCAGCCTCAAACAACGGGTAATCGATGAACCCCTCACCCTTTGGAAGCGGGAGAAAGTCGGAAACCAAACTTGAGACAACCGCCGATACGAAGGGTTCAGGCGTTGCTTCAATCTCAGCGAATTCGACTTCAAAAGGATATTTCATCTTCTCGCTCCTCGCGCACGCTCCATGCGCCCTCTGGTTTCCACTGTTGTCTGAGCCCCGCATCGTCAAAGGTCGCTCCCAGTTCCGTCAGAACGGCATCCACACCGCCGAAAATCTTGATCCATTCTCCAACCTTAGCCAACCGCTCACCAATGGGCCAAGTCGCGTCCCACTCTTTTCGAAGGAACCACACGGCCAGCCGTATCAGGTGACCGAAACAGACGCAGCGGATGTCGCCCTGCGTGACGGTCAGCCCACCGGCGGACAAATCTTCAACATCCCGCTGTAAAATGCCTGCCATGCCCTGCGCATTCTCCACAATCCACCTGCGCGGAACGCTGCCAGTTGATCGACACACAAAGACTGTGTCTACGATTGAGGATTCCGTGCCGTTGATATGGATGGACGCGCCCATTTCTGCCGGGCACGGCAGCGATGCGGAGCAGACCAGTTTGGAATCGAGCATGGCGACGGCTATCGGAATATAGGCGTCAAGCTGGTTGTGGTGATACGTGAAGGCTAGCGGCCGCCCCGACTCTAACCGCTGCGCCGTCAAACTCAGCGTTCTGGACATGCCTTCGGCGAAGTGATCAAGTCCGCGCCCCATATTGGCATTGCCGGTCAATTCGTTCTGGTGGCGGGTGCTCGGCTTCATAAACTCGGGGATTGAGCGGCTCAGCAGCTTGCGCAGCCACACATAGCAGAAGTCCATCAGCTCCGCGTACTGGACATTACCAAAATAGGGAGGATCGGTGAAAACGGCATCGAAGCGGTCACCGTTGAGCGCCAACGTCGAGGAGTCATCACAAAGGAGCCGGATGCTCCGAATCGCTGGATCGCTCTGTGTGTCGCGGCAGGGACCAATCCATTCACCGGTAATTGGGACTTCGGTTTTGCGCGAGCCCTCGTGGCGGATCTCGAACGGACGCACGCAGTAGCGCTTCGCCTTGGCGTACTTCTCCACGATGTTCAGCCACCCGCCGCTGCCGACTGGAACACCTCTCGCGCCTGCGATGCCGAAAAAGTTCGACTCGCACTGGATCAGTCCGACCGGGAAGCCGTGCACCGAAAAAATATCCAGCGATTTGAGCGCCATCGTGTCGTAGCGGCAGAGCATGTTCTGATAGCGCAGCAAGTCGGACAGATTCGTGGCGAGCGCCTCACGGATGCGAAGGTCTTCCACCTGGTCAATCCACTGGCAGCTCAGCTCGAGGCCCAGCAACTGACGGGCGTTGAACAGATCACGGTAGTGTTGATATCCCCAACGGTGCAAGCGCTCCGTCTCGTCCCCCTTTGGAATGGCGTCATCGGGAATGAACGCCGGTTGCAAAATAGCCAACTGCTTTGCAGCCTCCTCGAACCGCTCCAAATCGGCTGAGTCGGGTTTCTTGAACAGCCGGCCTTTCTGTGAAGTCCCCTTTTTCGCGCAGCGATTGCACGAACACTCCATAGCGAACAGCCGATGCGCAGGCACCGACTCGCTTGGATAGCGCACCGGCTTGTCGCAGTGCTTGCAAGTGGCCTTATTGCGTCCGGCGGTATGGTGCAGCGGCAAGGCTTTTCCGCAGGCGGGGCATGCGCCCGGGTTCTTTCGGTCTTCCGCCTCGAACAGCTCACCGCAATGCCCGCAGACGAAGACATTGGCCGGGTGGCGCACATTCTCGGAGACCAGAAAATTGGGGAACAAGTCCGTGTCCCGGCCACACGAGCCGCACGTTGCGGTCTTGACCCAAAGAAAGTATTTCACATGGGCGTCGGGGTTGCCGCAGCGTACACACGTGGTACGGTAAAGATGACCGATCTCCGCCTCTAAGTGCGCCCGCAACTGCTCCGCCGCTTTCTGATAAGCGTCCACGTCGAGGTCCTGTAACTCCTGACGGACGATCCACCATGCCATCGGGTTGATATCGGTTCCCGTCACGGAACACCCGACCCGGTTCGCCTCCATCATCGTCGTGCCGCCGCCCATGAACGGGTCGAAGACACGGATACCCGGCAGGTCATTCGTCTGATAGAAGGTGTCAAAGACGGGCTTGTCTGTAAATTCCGACAGTATCAGCGCTCGAAATAGCGTGCCGGGACGTCGGGCAAACCACTTGTGGACTGCAATGACCGGGCGGTAGTTCTGCTGAATCTGCTTCTCGCGCAAGGCAAGCGAGGCAACGAAGGGCACGTTGAAATGTCGTTCTATCATTCGGTTCAGATCCTAGTATTCCCGCTTGCGCTTCTCGCGCAGCGCGTCGGCGGCGCGGTTGAGTTTTTCGCGCAGGCGGATTCCTTCGGTGTCCGGTTCGGGCGCGGTCACGGGCTGGTCCCAATCGCGCGTGATGGTCTTCACCACCGGCACGGCGACCGTGCCGTCGAGCAGCGCGTCCAGATAGCTCAGGGTGCAGACGCGCACGGCGTCGGACTCGATCAGGAACAGCTCCAGGTCCTCGTCGTTCACTCCGGGCGGCAGCGGCGGCACGCACGCGGGGCAGCCGTTCTCGCACGAGCACTCGCGGATCATGCGGCGGCAGAGACCCAGCGTCTCGGCGATCTTCTCGAAAACTTTCTCCGCGTAGCCCGCGCCGCCTTCGAGCTTGTCGTACAGGAACAGCGCGCTCTCGAACGACAGGCTCTCCCAGGCGGGCGGCGGCAGCGGCTCGAAGGCGTCGGACTCCGGCGTCTCGGGAACCTTCGGCGGCTCCTCCTCTTTCTCCGCTTTGCCGTCGAGGTCGATCGGCGCGATGTCGGTCTCGAGGTCGCCCGCATCGGCCATGCAGATGCTCGGAGACGCATGCCGCAGGATATAGCGCAAGCCGAACAGCGCGGCGGGCACCAGCCGCTTGTCTTTCGCGTCGAGCGCCCGCGCCCACGCTTCGGGCGTGCGCAGGGCGAACCCCGTGGTGTCGTACTCGAACGGCGGCAGCGTGATCGGCCCGTAGCCGACGTTCTCATAGGTCCGCTCGCGGACCTTCTTGAAGAGCTTGGGCTGCTTGTTCACGTGCAGCGCGCCGAAGCGCAGGTCCGCGCCGTACAGCTCCTTGCGTTCCTCCTCGGAGGTCAGGTCGAGACGGCTCTCCCATTCGGACTCGGTGTAGTAGTCCACCTCCACCGGGTCCACGCGGCACAGCTTCTTTTCGAGGTCCAGCTCCATGGACATGTAGCGCCGCCCGAGGTGCTGGTAGATCGCGTCTTTGTACAGCTCGGCCCGCGCGCCGATGGGATCGATCTGGCCGATCACCTCGTTCTCGCAAACGATGTCCACGTTGTAGTCGGTCATGCCGCGCAGGTTCACGCCCTTGGCCGGATAGTCGGGCAGGGCGTAGCGCCAGCACCCTTTGTAGGGCTTGAGCGTGCCGTCCTCCTTCAGGATCTCCATCGCGAAGTCGTAAGCCCGCGAATTTAAGAGCGGCTCGCTGTCGCGCAGCGGGTGCTCGTGCGCCGCGCACGGCAGGTGCTGCAGCATGATGTAGGGGTTGTCCGCGTTGAGCCACGCCTGCTCAATCGGCGTGCCGGTGATGAACTCGGGGTGGTTCACGAGGTACTGGTCCACCGGCGCGTCCTGCGCCACGAAGAGGATCAGCGCGCGGTTGCCCTTGCGGCCCACGCGGCCGGCCTGCTGCCAGAAGCTCGCCATCGAGCCGGGATGTCCCGAAAGGATGCAGACGTCGAGGTCGCCGATGTCGATGCCCAGCTCCAACGCATTGGTGGAGATGATGGTGGTGATGCGGCCCTCGAACAGATCCTTTTCGAGCTGCCGCCGCTCGGCAGGCAGAAGCCCGCCGCGGTAGGGCTTGACCCTCTCCTTCAGCTCGGGGTGGCCGTCGGTGACCGCGCGCCACAGCCGCTCCACCTGCTGCCGCGCGCGACAGAAGCAGATCGTGCGCACGCCTGCCGCAGTGGCCGCGCGGATCACCGGGATCGAGACCGATGAAGTCCCTTTGCGGAAGCGCGCCGAGCCCGCGCTCTCGACCAGCGGCGGATTGATCAGGTAGAGGTCGCGCCGCGGGCGCGGCGAGCCGTCGCGGTCGATGACTGTAAAGGGGCGGTGGAAGAGCGCCGCCACGTGCTCCCCGGGATTGCCCACCGTGGCGGAGCAGCAGACGAACTGCGGGTGCGAGCCGTGCATGGCGCAGACGCGCAGCAGGCGGCGGAAGACGTTGGAGACGTGCGAGCCGAACGCGCCGCGGTAGGCGTGGACCTCGTCCACGACGATGTATTTCAGCCGCCCCATGAAATCGCTCCAGCCCCGGTGGTGGTTCGGCAGGATGCCCGCGTGCAGCATGTCGGGGTTGGTGATTACGAAATCCGCGCTCTTCATGATCTTGGCGCGCTCCTCGCGCGGCGTGTCGCCGTCGAAGGTGCCCAGCTTGCGCGTGTCAAGTGCGGCCTTAAGCAGAGCGCCCAGCGTGCCCTCCTGGTCGCGCGAAAGCGCCTTGGTGGGATAGAGGAGCAGCACGCTGAAAGGTGCTTCGCCCGTGCAGTAGTCGCTGAGGATCGGCAACAAAAACGCCAGCGTCTTGCCCGACGCCGTGCGCGAGACCAGCACCGCGTCCTGCCCCGCAGCGACCGTTTCGAACGCCTCGGCCTGATGCGAATAGAGCTGTCCGATGCCCCGCTCGCGCAGCACCTCCGCCAGACGCGGATCGAGGCCTTTGGGAAACGGTGCCAGCGACGCTTCCTCGGCCGCCATCACCTGGTGGCTGCGTATCTGCCGCTCGAACCGCGTGCGCAAGACGGTCTCGACGGCGTCGATATGGGACATGGCGTGTTTCATTCTTTTAACCGTCGATAGTTTACCACGCGCTCCCTACCCCGTCAGTCTCAAAAGTGGACGGTCCGCGCCAAGCCGGCGTGTGAGGGCATAGGCTGGAGGATGTGAGATTGCGACAGCCACCGACAGGATTGCATAAGCACGCAGGAATGGGCTAAGATACAAACGTCATGTTAAACAAAATAGAGAGTGCCGTATGCGAATGTTGAGCCCGTCTTTTGCCGCCGTTCTTTTTTCGGCGGTCTGGTTGTGTGCAGGGGTGTCAAGCGCCACGCCGCCGGGACAATACCGGCTGACGCTGCGGCCCGAGCAGGTCACATCCAGTTCGCCCGAGGCGGATTTTTCGGGGTTGGTGGACGAGCAGTTGGAGGCGGGCGACCCTCCGGCGGGCGAGCCTTTGACCGGCTGGAAGGTCGCGTCGCAACACCACAACGATTTTCCTTTTCAGGCGACGGTCGACCTCGGCAAGGAGGTGCCGCTGGCCACGCTGTGGCTCTATGACAGCAACAACACCGGCGATGTCGTCATCCATGCGGGCAAGCCCGGCGCGTGGCAGGTCCTGGCGACCTACGACTGCAAGCGCTACAAGAGCTGGGCCGCAGTGCCGCTGAACGTCCCCACGCGGTATCTGATGCTGGAGCTGAAGTCGGCGGGCGCGCTCTTCAACGAGATTGTTTTGGATGCCTATTCGGAGCGCGGCTGGGAGGCTGTCAAGCTCGCGAAGGCGGAGGCCGATCGCAAGGAGTCGGAGCGCCAGGCGGCCCTCAAGCAGGCGCGTGAGGAGGCGCTCAAGCGCCCGCTGACCGAGCTGGCGCCCTTCGGACGGCTCTCGCTGGTGGACGAGGTGGATTGCGGGGCCGCCGATCCGGGTCATGCGATGCGCAGCGACCCGTCGGGCGCCGTCCGCAGGGAGACGCTCCTGGGGCGCTCCTGCCGCGTGCTGGCGCCCACGACGGGCGAGTGCGCGTACGTGAGTTACCGTCTCGGCTGCCGCAAGCTGCTGCGTCCGGGCGCGGCTTACGTGCTCGCGGTGGAGTATCCCGAAGACGCGCCGCGCAGCATGGTGGTGATCAACACCGGCAACGAGACCTCGCGCGGGTTCTACACGGGGCCGACAGTGGGCGACGCCATGCATCCGAAATATGTCGATAACCATGTGGAGTCGCTGAATCTGCCGCTCTCCGGCAAATGGGAAACGTGGACCCTGCTCTTCCGGCTTCATGACCGCTTCCTGGAGAAGGGCCTGACGCGAGGATCGGACCGGCCGCGCTCGCTGAGTCCGGAGGACGGCTTCGACGTGACGATCGCTCAGTTCTCGGACAACAACATCCCGCTTTCCAAGGGCGCGGCGGTGGGGCGCATCAGGCTCTATGAGGTGGTCGACCCCGACACGCTGGCGCTGAAGGTCAACTTCCCGCCCGAGGGGTTGCCGCGCCGCCGGCTCTTCTGGCGCGAGGAGATGGCGGACGGCGTGTTCGGCGGCAAAAAGCCCGAGGACCGCGGAGTGGACAATCCGCTCGACTGGTACCGCTACAAGGCGGAGCTGATGCGCTTTCTCGGCATGAACACGTACACGAAGGACCTGCTCGAGTTCGGGGCCTGCCAGCACTGGGATTCGTCGGCGCACGGCGGCAACAACTGGGTCTATTTCGACGGCGGCGCGAAAGACGTGTGGAAGCAGGTCGTGGAGCTGATGGGCCAGTACGGGTTCGACGTGTTGCCGTACTATGAATACAGCGGCAGCAAGGGACAGGAAGGTCTGGGAGATCAGCGCCGGGCCAAGCCGCTGACGCGCGACGACGCATACACGCACATCGGCTGGATCGAGTCCTCCAACGCGGACATCACCGACCCGGACACCTACGCCGACTTCAAGAAGATGCTGGACCTGACGGTGGTGACCCTGCAGAGCAAGGCGCACTTCGCGGGCATCTGGCTCCGCCCGCGCTCGCAACTGCCCGTGGGGTTCGGCCCCAACACGCTCAAACGCTTCTCCGACGAGGCGAACAAAGGCGCGGCCGTGACGCGGGAGCAACTGAAGGCGGACCAGGCGCTCTACGCCCGGTACATCGCGTGGTGGGACACCAAGCGGCGCGACTTCCTGGTGGCGATGCGCGACTATCTGCGTGAGAAGGGGGTCAAGGACGCCTTCGTGCTCTTCACGGGCTGCGCGGGCGAGCCGGGCGTAGGCTTCGGCGATTTCGAGCCGCGCTTCATCACCGACGCGCCCGACGTGTGGAAACCGATATTGGAGAGGCCCGAGCACGCGCCCGGCAACAACCGCGTCTGGAGGGTGTTCACGCCCGAGCAGATCGCCGCGCAGGACCTCTATCTCAAAGCGCTGCTGTCTCCGGGAGCGAACTGGGGCGGCTGGGAGATCCACCACGCCAATCCCGCCGATGATCCCGCGACCTATCACTCGGTCGAGGGCGTGCTGTTGTCGCATGCGTTCAACCGGCTCTATACGGTGAATTCGCCCAAGACGATGGATCTCTACCGGTCACCCTCCGGTCTGGCGCTCGTGCGGCACTACACGCTCAACGAGAACATGATGTTCGACGCGGGCGACAAAGAGAAGCTCGGCTACTTCGTGGCGGACTTCGAGTACGCAGGCCCCTTCTGCATGCAGGCCGAGGCGGTGGCGATGGCCAACGGCGATCCGACGATGATCGGCTATCTGGTCGGCAATAACTTCGGGCGCGGCTTCCCTCAGGCCGTACGCGACTTCAACGCCAACTTTCTGGCGCTGCCCGCGCTACCGAGTACGCGCGTCGAGGGAGCCGTCAGCGACCCGGCGGTGGCGGTGCGCACCATCGCAGCGGGAAGCAACGGCACGTATGTGGCGGTGGTGAATACGACGTGGGCGGAGCGGAAACAGGTGCGGGTCAAACTGCCCGGCAGCGGGAGGGTGACCGCGCTGGCCACGGGCGTGAAGCTCACGCGCGGCGGTGAGGGCGTGACCCTCGATCTGGGGCCGTACCAGTTGGTCTCGCTGCGTGTGGAGGCCGCTCAACGTTGAACGCCTAGCCGATTTTGATTGTCGCGGCAGCGGCCCAGGGCACCTGCGAGGCCCCGCAGCCGGCGACCACGCAGAGGTCGGCCTGGGCGTCGGGGCGGATGTTCGCGAGGTTGCCGGCGTCGAACTCTTCGCCGGTGCGGGCCGCGTTCACATCGTACCAGACGGTCTTCTTGCCAGAGGCGCGCAACGCGTGGTCGAGAGCCGCCACGAGGGGCTTCCAAGGAGCGGTCGCGGGGCCGTCGAGCAGCACCTGTTTCTGCGCGGATACCAAGGCGATCAAGGCGTCGAGGACCGTGAACCCGGCGGGCAAAGGCCCAGCGGTAACGGCGGACGGATCCACAAGCGTAAGGGCGAGCGCGGCGCCGTAGATCGGGGCCTGCTCGCCGAGTTCGCACGGCTTGACTGCGATCCCGCCGGGGAGGCGCGTGGCCAGGCCGGCTTCGAGAGCGGGCACGAAGAGATCCCAGACGCGGGCGATGTTGCCGCCGATGACGAAGGCGTCCGCGCCGAACTTGGCGAGCCAAGGCGCGACAAACTCGGCGAGGTTCTCGCCGAAGGTCCGGTAGACCTGTTGGGCGCGGGCATCGCCGGCCAGCGCGGCCTGGGCGATTTCCTTGCCGCCATCGACGGTCTGTCCGGCGAGGCGTTTCCACTCGGCCACGAGCCAGCGCGTGGAGAAGAAATCATCCGCGATGCCGGTCTTGAAGGGCACGTGCCAGAGTTCCCCGTCCGGCGGCGGCACATCGTCGCTGGTGGTCTGAGGGCGCCCCTCTTTGAGGAACGACGCGCCGAAGCCGGTGCCGAGTGTCACCACGACGGGGCGCTTGAAACCCCTGGCCCCGCCGCGGAAATACTCGCCGAGGGCGAAACAGGCGGCGTCGTTGTTGAAGACCACGGGTTTGGACGTGGAGTCGAGGGCGTTGCTGAGGTACCGGCGGAAGTTGACGCCGAACATCTGCTCGTACTTGTTCTGGAAGGGGGTGATGCGGCAGACGCCATCCTCGTAGGTGAAGGGACCGGGAATGGCGAGTCCGACGCCTTGAACGGCGGCGGGGCCGGTCTTGGCGGCGCAGGCGCGGATGGCGTGCTCGAAGACGCCGAGAATGGCCGTGGGGTTCACATGGGTGTCGAGCTGCTCGCGCACGGTGCTGCCGGGGAGCATTTCGAAGGTTGCCGCGTCGATCAGGTCCAACGTGATGTGGGAGCCGCCGACATCGATGCCCAGATAGTAGGAGTGTGCCATGATTGAGTCTCCGGTCATAAGGAAAAAATTAAACAAAAAGCGCCCCTTCTGCGAAGAAGAGGCGCTTCAGATCATTCCTGACGGTTCATGAAGCCGCCGGGCAGCGGCATGGTCCCTTCCCACGGGGATGGCGCGGCCCACGGCATATCGGTCTCATTCGGGTTCTCGGACATGCAGCCTGCGGTGATCAGCAGGGTCAGCAACAACGCGAGCCCCAAGATGACGAGAGCCGGTTTAGAAGAAAACCACATCGCCCTTCTCCACGGGAGCCTGCTGCCAGTCGCTGAGGATGTCGGCGACCACCAGGTTTTTACCGCGCACGGCTTGGCGCAGCTTGATACGGGTTACAAACTCGCCTGCGGCGCTCTGGCGACCCGTGCGGCGGACGTTCATCTCGAGCTGCGGCAGCGCGTTCTGGCGCTCAGGCCCCAGCATTTCAAGGATGGCGTCGTTGGAGAAGTCGATGATCACGAACTTGAGGGCGTCGTTGGACTCGATGATCTTGCCCTTGTCGCCTGCGGAGAGCGAGCTGACAGACGTGCCGCCTTCTCCCGTGTTCGGGCGGCCGTCAGAGGCGGCTATGCGCCTCTTCAACTCTTTGATAAGCTCGTTGGCCTTGGAGAGGTCGCCTGTGAGGTTGACGATTTCCTCGCCCTTTTTCTCGACCTCGGCCTTGGCGTCCGCGACTTCGGCGGTCAGCTCCTTCTTCTCAGCGTTCAGCTTGGTGACGCGGCCTTCGAGGGCTTCTTTTTCGCCGGTGAGGGTGACGACCTGCTCTTTGGTGGCCTTCAACTCGACCTTGGTCGTGCGGCCGTCGACCTTCAGCTTGTTGATCTCCTCGACACACGCGGTGGTTTTCTCACGCATCTTGGTGAGTTCGGCACGCGTCTTGTTGAGAGTCGCCTGCTGGGCTTTGGCGCGGTCAAAGGCCTGATCCAAAAGCTCCTGCATCGAACCAGGACCCTTCGTCATCGGCTTTTGGTCCAACGGGTCGGGGACAGGCTTGCCATTGGCATCCAAAACATAGTAGCTCCGGAGCTGGAGACGCTTGTCGTTGCCGCCGAAATCGAGAGTGGGCAGGTTCTGCTGCTCCAGCTTGATCGCGTACCCTTCAAGGACAGACTCCTTATCGGGGTTTTCGATCGCCCGGTCCGTGACTTCCGAAATGTCCTTCTTAACCTCCGGCGCAGCGACATCAGCGGAGTCGGCGGCCTCAATGGTCTTGGCCAGCTTGACGACTTGCTCCTCTAACACACTACTCCTCTTTGTCAGGAGTTCCTGCTTGCCGAACAGCAAGTACGCGAACACCAAAGAGACGACGCTCAGAATCAGAATGACAATAACCAACACTCGAAGCAGCTTACCCATTGTAAATACCTCAACGTTTACTTGTGACACGTTTGGCGCATATGGTCAAAATTAAATCAAAAGGGGGGGGGACTGCAACAACAAAGTGAGATAGACGCGTTTTTTTTTGACTTTCGCTGTTTTCCATGTGGTAAAACCGCGTTTTTGCCGGACCGCCGGGACCGTCAGAGCGGGGGTCGCCGGGGGTGGAAGGCCAGGTGACAGGGCGGCGGCGGGCTTGGAAGCGTGCGGCGACGGGATTCGTCCGGTATTGAAGCGATCAACGAAAATGACGCACACCTTCTGAATCCAGTTGACGCCTCCAGATGCGTTGTGTATAAATTGTCGCGTCATGAATGCCTTCGTATCGATCCTATTCCGTGCCCGGTTCGCGGCAGGCGTCGCCTGGGTTTTAGCCGCGCCGTTGGCTTATTCAAAAGAGGTGTCGCCGACCGAAAGCGACCCCAAACAGGCGGCCATCAAGCAAGAGCTGGAGTACGTCCGACAGCTCCAGACCGTGTTGCGCATGCCCGACTTCGCCGACCTGGTCATCCAGGATCTCAAGCGCAACTACCCCGAGGCCGCCGTGCAGGTGCGCGTGGTCGAGCTGGAGGGCATGCTGTCGCAGGGGAAGTTCGCGGAGGTCAAGGCGATCGTCGACGCGCGCCCCGACGCCAACAGCGCCGAAACCTGGGGTATGCGGCTCGCCTTGGGCGACGGGTATTACGCCTTCGACAAGTACGGCGAGGCCAAGGCGATCTACGACGCCTTTTTCAAGCAATATGAGAAGCCGCCGCCCGAGCTCGCGACGTTTTATTGGAAATCCGCTTATAAGTACGCGCAGATGATGCTGCGTCTCAAACAGGACCGTGCGGCTCTCGAGTCCTTCCGCCGCATGCTCAAGCAGAAGCTCGAACCGAACGTCGAGCGGCAGGTGCGCGCCGAGATGGCGGAGCTGATGGTGCGCATCGCCGACGACACCAAGGACGCGGCCGAGAAGACGGCGCTGTTGAACGAGGCCGACAAGGTTGTCGACGCCCTTCTCTGGCAGCAGGACATCTGGTTCGGCAAGGCCATTGTACTGAAGGCGCACGTCAAGCTGATCGGCGGCAAGGTTGAAGATGCGCAGAAGATGGTCGAGAACTACATGCCCCAGCTCAAGCAGATCCACGACGCCCTGCTGCAGGAGGAGAAGGACCAGAACGTCACCGGTCTGGCCCGCCTGAGCCCGATGGCCGAATGCCGGTACCTGCTCGGCGTGATGCTTTACGACGAGGCGCGCAAGATCATGAAGACGCCGGGCTACGACCAGGAGAAGGTCAAGACGCTCCTCTTCGGCGCCAAGGGCAAGGACGGCAAGCGCGACGGCAACGGTGCCTTCAACCATTTCATCAACGTCTTCGTGCAGTACCCCGAAAGCCAGTGGGCCGCCGATGCCGGCACCCACACGGAGGAGATCAAGGCTCTGGTCAAGACCGCCTTCGGCACGTCGATCACCGTGCCGATCACGCCCGAACAGTGGTCCAAGATGCGCGACAAGCAGTTTTCCGAGTCGCGCGTGCTCTTTAACCAGGGCCAGTACGAAAAGGCCGTCGAAGCGCTGCTCAACGTGGTCAACCGCTTCCCCTCTTCGCCCGAGACGATCCCGGCGCTGGGCGATCTGGCGCGCAGCTACATCGAGCTGAAAGACGACCTCGGCGCCGATGTGGTGACCGGCCACCTGGCTGAACGGTTCTGCCGCAACCCGGAGCTGCAGGAGAACGCAGGCAACGAGCTGCTGCGCGTGGCCGAGTACTACGGGGAGCGCAAGATGGACCTCAAGCGCAAGCAGGTCTACGACGCCTACCTGCAGAACTACCGCGATCACAGCCTCGCGCCCTCGACGCTGATGCGGTTCGGCGAGCAGGCCTTCCAGCAGCAGGACTTCGGCTCGGCGCTCGGCTACTACCGGCAGATCGCGGCGTCCTATACCAATTCGCCGCTCTACCTCGACGCCCTGAACCGCACAGCCCAGATCTATGAGGAGGGCGGCAACCACACCAACGCGATCAGCGCCCTGACCGAATTCGTGAGTCAGACCGAGCTGAAGGGCCGCCCCGGCCCGGCGCTGGTGTCGGCCAAGTACCGCCTGGCCCTGGTCCAGAAGAACATGGCCGTCGCCGCGCTGCGCGCCGACACCGTCAGCGATCCCGCCGACCGCATGCGCGACCTGCTCAAGGTCGTCGGCAACTTCGACCAGCTTGCGAAAGCGCTCAGCGACCCGAACGGGCCTTACGGTCGCTCGGCGGCGGACCGCGAGCACAACGCAGCCGTGCTTGAGTCCGCGCTGTTCAACAAGGCCTACTGTCTGCAGATGATTAACAAGCCGGCCGAAAAGGCGCCGGAACTGCAGCGGATGGCGGTCGACAGCTACCTCGACCTGATCACCCGATTCCCCAAGTCCAAGTACGCGCCCGGCGCCCTGATGCAGGCCGGTTCGATCCGCAGCCTCGCCGGCGATTCGGCCGGCGCCAACACGCTGTTCGAGCGTCTGCGCAAGGACTACCCCGAGTCGGCCGAGGCCAAGAACGTCCTGTTCGAGATGGGCCGCCGCTTCCTCGACATGGGGTACCGTACCCAGGCCGTCGAGACCTTTAAGAAGATGTTCGTGGAGCAGGGCGCCTACAGTGACGCGCAAATCCTTCTGGCGGGTCAGGAGCTTCTCAAGGCCAAGGAATACGACCTGGCCGGCCAGGCGTTCGACCGCGTGGCGACGTCAACCAAGGATCAGTCGCAGCGCATCACCGCCCAACTCGGCAAGGCGGAGGTTCAGATCGCCCAAGAGCAGTTCGCCGCCGCGATTCCCGTGCTCAACAGCCTGGTCACCGCGCTCAAGGGGTCGAGCCGGCTGGTGGACGTCAACCTGATCCTGAGCCGCGCCGCCAGCGAGCAGGGAATGCGCGAGGCAGACGCCGACAAGCGGCTGGACTGCTTCAACAGCGCCGTTGTGGCCATGAAAACGGTCAAGACCTACCGCACCAACCTGCTGGAGAAGGCGGTGACGGACGTGGAATTGGGACGGCTGCTGACGCGCAAGGCGCGCGCCGAGGAGAAGTTCGGCACGGCCGACGGTGTCCGCAAGGCCAAAGGGCAGGCCGTATCTGCCTATCAGGTGTTATTGATGGCGTCCGACCCCGCCAACGTGGTGCTCGGGCCGACTCTCGAAGACGCCTACCACGAGTGCCTGCCGTTGCTGGCCGATATCAAGCGCTGGCAGGACGTCGCCGACGACTGCAACGCCTACCTCGAAGCCTTTCCGGGCGGCAAGTATGCCTCCGACATCCGCAACCTGAAGAACCAGGCCGACATCGAACTCTCGACAGGGGGCGGCGGAACGAAGACGCCCGCGCCGGGGCCTGCGCCTGCGCCGGTACCGGTGCCCGCACCCAATCCCGCCGCCACCAACTCGGCCCCGGCGGCCGGGCCCGGCAAATGACGAGCCGCCCGCCTGACGGCGGCGAACAGCGATTCGAAGGAGCAACGACGATGACAACCAACGGCATTCTTATTAATCCTCGACGGGCCTGCCTGATGGCCCTTTTCCTGGCGGCCGGTGCCGCCCAGGCGGTTGATGTGACGGGAACGCTCGTCACCAAAGACGAGAAGTCCTTTACCGGCGTCATCAAGTGGAAAGGCTCTTCGAAAGCCTATGTCATCTCCGCCAACAAGGTCGACGTCGAGTTCACTCCGGCGCAGATCAAGGAGATGTCTATCCCCGAGCCCGCCGGCCTGCAGGAGGCCGTCAAGGCTGTTCAGGAAGGCCGCCCCCAGCAGGCCATCCCCGTGCTCGAGCGCATCGCACAGGATTACGCCATGCTGCAGTGGGACGAACCCGCCACCCGCGCGCTGGCGGAAGCCTGCCTGAACAGCGGCGACATTCCCGGCGCTCTGCGCGCCTGCGACAAGGTCATCGCCGCCAAGCCCGAAGCCGCCTACGCGGGCGAGATGGCGCCGCTCTACTGGCAGACGCTGCTCAAGTCCGGCAAGACGTCCAAGCTGGACGACCTGCTCGAACAGGCCATCAAGTCCGGCAGCGACGAGGCCACCGCCAGCGCCCTGCTCATGCGCGGCGACATCCTGTTCGCCAAGGGCGACTTCAAGGCCGCGCTCAAGGACGGCTACCTGCGCGTGATCACGCTCTACCGTGCGGTCCGCACGGTTCAGGCCGAGGCGCTCTTCAAGGCCGCCAAGGCGCTCGACCAGATGAATCAGGCCCCCCGCGCCGAGACCATGCGCAAGCAGTTGCTGGCCGATTACAAAGACAGCGACTGGGCGCGCCAGCTCAAGGGCGGGAAGTAGCCGCGTCCGGCGCGGCATTCGTGTACCAACGCGGCAGGTCGCGCACGTCGACCCGTTCCAACAACGCGCGCCAGTCCGGTTCCGGGCTGGCGATGTCGTCGGCTGTGCCGTCGAGCCCGTCCGCGCCCACCCCCCGCAGCGTGACCGTTTCGTTGGTGCAGCCATACCGGTAGGGGCGCCCCCACGGGTCGGGCGGCAACTGGTCCACGTAGTAGCCGTGCCAGCCCGGCACGCCGGGGTCACGCACCAGCGCGCGCAGCCCCTCGGCGTCTGTCGGGTACCGCTTGCAGTGCGCGCGGAACCACTCCAGTCCGGTGCGCAGGGCCAGCAGCTCCTTGCGGCAGCGCACTTCGTTTGCCCGCTGCGCGTTCGGCAGAAGCGGAACGTCGCTCACGTGGGTGAACAGCAGCCGGCCGACGACCACGCTTGACAGAATCAGCGTCCACATGAAGACGCGCGAGCGGTAGTTGAACAGCAGCAAAGGGATCATCATGGCCGACGGCCTCGGCTTCGGCGGCGCGACCCGGCGCCGCGGCGGCGGCACCGGCCGCTTGCCGCGGCCGACGCGCAAGACGGCGCGTTCCCCCGGGTCCTTCAGGTCGGATTCCCACGCCATCCGCAACGTTCGCCCGCACCCGGGACAAACCGGGGTGGCCAGTTGGGTGAATACCGTTCGACAGTAGGGGCAACGCAATTTCATAGTGGCAATTGGAGTCGGAAATGACAAATAATATAGCAGACTCCGTGCCGGAACCCGCAAGCGTTATTTTCTGATTTTTCCGGTGGACGCATCAACCGCGATTGTGCTACATTTTTTCCCATTCGTATCGGTCGTTTTTCCCGGGAGTCTGTAATCCCTGGCGGCCGACGAGAATTTCGGAGAATTCACATGCGGAGAGCATTGCTTCTGGGTCTGGCTTTTGCGGCCATCGCGATGATCGTGCCATGGCGTGCGTTGTGCGCTCAGGAGGCCGGCGCCAAGCCTGATGCGGCCGCTGCCATATCGGCCACGGCTGCGGCCGCACCCGCCGCCGATGCGGGCGCGATCGTCGGAGAGCCTACCACTAAGGTCAAAGCCCACCAGGGCGGCCTGCTGGTGGTCATCTGGCGTTCGGGCTGGTTTGGCGTGTTGATCTGGGTGGCGCTGCTCGTCTGTTTGGTCATCGCCGTGGCACTGATTGTCGACTCTTACTTATCCATCCGAGAGAAGCAGATCTCGCCGGCTAATGTGGTCGAGAGTGTCCGCACGGCCATCGAGCAGGGCGATCTGGTCAAGGCCATGGAGTTCTGCAAGCACAACCCCGGGCCCTTGTCGAAGATTCTGCTCTCCGGTTTCGGCAACGTCGAGGAGGGCTTCGAGGTCGTTCAGGACTCCGTCGCCGTCGCGGCCGACATCGAGAGCGAGAAGCTGCTCTCGCGCGTGACTTATCTGAGCGTCATCTCGAACACCACACCCATGCTCGGGCTGATCGGCACCGTGCAGGGCATGATTTTCGCGTTCGCCACCCTCGGCACGACCCAGGCCGGCGCCGCTCAGCAGGCCATGTTGGCCCTGAACATCTCGCACGGTCTGTGGGCCACGGCCGTGGGTCTGTCCACCGCCGTGCCGGCCACGATCTACTACTTCTATTTCAAGAACAAGGCCACCAAGATCATCCTGGGCATGGAAGCGTTGACGCTCGACATCATCAAGAGCCTGCGCAATGTGGAAGTGGTCGAGAATTGATTGAGGAGCGGCCGGTTCGGACGGCCGCGGGAGCGAGACGATGCGCAAAAAACAGGAAGAAATGCAGAGCGGTGGCTTGATCTCCATGATCGACGTCATCTTCCAGATCATCATCTTCTTTGTCTGCACGGCCAACATGCAGGATAATTCGCGCGACGCCCAGGTCAAGCTGGCCGTGGCCCTGCACGGCAAGGCGGAAACAGAGAAGAACCCGCTCCAGATCGAGATCGAGATCAACTCCCGCGGTCTCCTGACCGTGGGACGAAGCCCCTTAACCGACAGCGAGCTGTATGCTGTCATTAAGAAGGCCGTCAACGAGAGCCGCCCGCAGCAGGTGCCGGTGGTTATTCGCGCCGACGGGCGTGCGACGCACACCATGGTCCGCAGGGCCATGGACACGTGTACATCCGCCGGCATCATGCAACTGAAAATCGCGGCCTTGAAGGAAAAGGGCCAGTAGGCTCACGGAGGTGTCGACGTGGCTCGCAAAAAGAGAACGCAAGAGTGGCATGCCGGCGAGTTGAACCTCACCGCCATGATCGATGTGGCGTTCCAGCTCCTCAACTTCTTCGTCATCACCACCCACCCGGTCGACGTCTTCGCCAACCTTGACGTTTTCCGGCCGCAGCCCGAGAAGGTCATCACGAAGCAGGAAGAAACACCGCCGCTGATGTACGAGGTCATGGTCTACAAAGACGGTTTCGCGATGCAGAAACGGCCCATGGGACTGCCCGAATTGGATCGCAAGCTGGAGAAGATCGCGGGCATCGACAAGGGAAGCATGATCGTTGTCAAGTGTACCGGCGACTCGACCCACGCCGGCTTGGTGCGGGTGCTCGACCTGTGTGCCAAAAACGAATTGACCAAGATCTCCATTTTCAGCTTCTAGGTCAGACGCGCGCGGCTGGCGTCGGACGAGGAGAACCGCTATGAACGAAGCAAAACAGGGAACGTCGGCACCGTCGGCGGAGGCGATGCCGCACGAGGCGCACGCGCATCAGCCGACGATCAAGGAGTTGCTCGGCGAGTTGTCTTTTCTCGAGTGGATCCAGTCCGTGCGCAGCGGTCTGCGCGAGCCTAAGAAATCCGGCGAGTATCGGTATGCCGTGCAGCAGTTGCACCGCCTGTGGTCGCCGGTCTGCGGCGTGCTCCTCCCCCTTTTGCTGGTCTGTGTGATGATGGCCACACCCGAGCACGTCGTCTCGGACAAGGACTCCATCCCGGTGACCATTGAGGCGACGAAAGTCAACGACATTCTCAAGGACGATCAGGTCAAGGAGCCCGAACCCGTCGATCCCCAGCCGCCGGACGACACCAACATCAACCCCGACCCCGGCGATTTTGCCGCCGTGCCCGGCCCGCCCGGACCGACCGGCCCCACCACGGGGCCCAGCACCCCTTTCAGCCCGCAGCCGGCCGCGTTCGACAGCGTGGCGATGGTCAAGAGCCCGATCACGATGAAGGGCGTCTACGCCAGCCGCGCGCCAGGCGCGAAAGGCATGCTCACCGGCAGGGGCGGCGGCGGTCTCGGCGGCGGCGACAAGCACACCGAGGAAGCGGTGATGCGCGCGCTGCGCTGGCTTAAGAAGAACCAGCAGTCCGACGGCTCTTGGAACGCGCAAAAGGTTGCCATGACCGGTCTGGCCGTTCTGACCTACCTCGCGCACGGCGAGATGCCGGGCTCTTCGCCGGAGTTCGGCGACACGATCCAGAAGGCCTTGGAGTTTCTGCTCCGCAGCCAGAAAGAGGACGGGAGCTTCAACGGCATGGACGGCAACGGGTACGCCCACCCGATCGCGACCTACGCGCTGTGCGAGGCGTACGGCATGACGCTCAATCCCAACGTCAAGGCCGCGGCCGAGAAGGCGATTGTGCCCATCATCAAGGGGCAGCATCCGACCGGCGGCTGGACGTACAACATGGACCCGAACGTCGCCAAGGAAGACGGCAAGTACCGCGACGACACCTCGTATATGGGCTGGTGCGCTCAGGCGCTCAAAGCCGCCAAGCTTGCGAAGATCCAGGCGGACGGGATCGAAAAGGCTTCCAAACTCGCGGTGAAGGGTTTCAAAAAGAACGCCAACCCGAACGGCGGTTTCGGCTACACCTCGCCGGCGCAGGGCGGTCTGACCAGCGTCGGCACGCTGTGCATGCAGATCCTCGGCGCGTCCAATGAGAGCGAGGTCAAGAAGTCGCTTGATCTGATGGACAATTGGATTCCCTCGTTTGACGCGAAGAACCCGCTCGGCGGCGCGCCCCAGTACTACTTCTACTATGCCACGCAAAGTAAGTTCCACGCCGGCGGTAAGCGGTGGGATAATTGGAACAAGGAGATGAAGCCGCTCTACGTCAGCGCTCAGAAGATCGAGAAGAACGGCATCAAGGACGTCAACGGCAAGGATTGCGATATCGGCTGGTGGAACAACGGGGACCTGCATACGGACCGCCCGGTGATGGACACCTGTCTGGCCGCGCTTCAGCTCATGGTCTACTACCGGTATCTGCCCACGACCAGCAAGGAAGCCGTGCAGGTCGAAGAGGAGATCACGGCAACGCAAACCAACACCGGCGACATCAAGGTGGATACCGGGAATCTGTAAGAGAAGTTCATTCGTGCGTTAGTTCGTTAGTGCATTAGTTTGGGGAATTTTGAATTTCCAACTAATGCACTTCCTCTTTATAAAACGGCGCACAAATTGACTTCCGCACTAACGCACTAACGAACTTCGCCTTATGCCTTTCTCGCTCTTTCTTGCTTTAAAGTATCTCAAGCCTAAACGCTCGTTCACCTCGGTCGTGACGCTGATCTCGGTGCTGGGCGTCGTGCTCGGCGTGGCGATCATCATCATCGTCCGGGCCGTGATGACCGGCTTCGGCGACATGTGGCACGAGAAGATTCTGGATTTCAAGCCGCATATCACCATCACGCCCGGCGGCGGCGGGGTGATCGAGAAGGAGGAGTCGGTTTGCCAGCGGCTGGAGCAGGTGCCGGGCGTGCTGGCGGCTTCGCCGGGCCTCGAAATGCGCGTGCTGGTCGAGCACCGCCGCCGCGTGGTGGCCCCGCTGATCATCGGTACCGACCCGCAGCGCGCGAAGCGCGTGATGAAGCTCGAACGCATGGCCGCGGGCGAGTTCAATCTCGTGGGGGACTCGGTGGTGCTGGGCATCGACCTGGCCGATGAGCTTGGGGTGATGGTGGGCGATGACATCCTCGTGTACTCGCCGATGAATCTCGTCACCAAAGACGAGGTCTTTTTTCCCGAACGCCTGAAGATCACCGGCATCTACGACTCCGGGCAGCGCGACTTCGACTCGGGCTTCATCATCACCTCGATCGCCGTGGCGCGCGACCTCATGGGCATGCGGTCGGGCGTCTATTCGATTCACCTGAAGGTGCAGGACCCGCAGAACCTGACCAAGTTCAACACGATCGTCAGCGACGTCCGCATGCTGGTCCCGAACTATACGGTGCGCACCTGGCAGGAGATCGACAGCCAGCTCTTCAACGCGCTGGCGGTGGAGAAGAACATGATGGTGATCCTGCTGATGTTCATCACGGTGGTGGCGATCTTCTGCGTGACCAACACGCTGATCGTGCTGACCGTCCAGAAGACCGACGAGATCGGGCTGCTCAAGGCGCTGGGCTTTTCGTCGCGGCAGGTGATGCTGGCTTTCGTGTTGCACGGGTGGATCCAGTGCCTGGTCGGCACGGTGCTGGGGATCGGGGCCGCGCTCCTGATCCTGCACAACCTGCAGGGGCTCGTGGCGTGCTTGGCGCGGCTGGGCGTGGAGGTCTTCCCGAAAGACGTGTACGGCCTGGCGCAGATCCCGTGGCGCGTGATCCCCCGCGAGGTCGCGGACGTCGCCGTTTCGGTGATCCTGTTCTGCACGGTGGCGAGCTTCCTGCCCGCCTGGCGTGCCGCCCGCATGGACCCGGTGACGGCGTTGCGCAAGGAGTAGGGCGACCCGCCGGTCGCC
>JANYBJ010000115.1 GCA_025360845.1 bacterium | reverse complement strand
ACCGCTGGGAGTTCTGCCTGAGGCTCGTCGAGGTGGAGGCCGCCTTCAGGACGCTCAAGGGCGAACTGGAGATACGCCCGGTCTTCCATCAGCTGACGGATCGCGTCGAGGGCCACATCCTCGTCGCGTTCGTCGCCTACGGCCTCCACGTGACGCTCAAGGCGCTGCTCGCCGCGATCCAGATGCTCGACGTCCGCTTCCCGACCACCGACGGCCGCGAACTCGCGTTCGCCAGATACACCGCGCCGGAGCCTGACCAGCGCCTCGTCATCGACGCGCCGGGCTGGGACTTGCCGCCCCAGCCGCCCCCGAGGATCACCGCGGGCGGGACGCTCGAAAAGGCGTAGTGGCTACAGACTTTTCAATAGCCTTCCTTGATTTCCAATGACTTACGTCAGAATTTCACGCGAATAGCGAAAGTCCGGTTAGAGCTGCGAGACAAGCACACGCTCGACCAGATCCAACCCGGTCTGATTGTCGAAGGCCGTGTCCGCAGGCAACAGATCGCTGAGATCAGCGGTGAACAGCGGATGGCGGCGCTTATCGGCGAGGTTGTCCAAGAAATCCCTCCGCGTGACCTGAAGCCCGCGGTGTTCCATGTATTGTCGGAAACACGTCAGTATCTTGTCGGGGGCGGCATGACCCTCGGTCAGCCCGAGCCACAGGTCGAACAGGTCGCGCCCCTTGCGCCGCTGATAGAGTGCCCGCATTTTGGTTCCGAGCAGTTCTTCCAGCGTGTAGGTGGGAACGTCGCATGTGCCTGACCACCAAGGCGACACCATGGAAAAGGGCACCCGGTTGACCCCGAAAACGGTGAAGTGCTCGCGGGTGTTGATTTCGATCTTGATCCGCAGGGGCACGACCGGGGGCGTTTCAGACTGCATGCGGTAGGTGAGCGTGACCACACCCGGCCCCTGTTTGCGCTGCGGTTCGCCAAGAACTTGGCCAAGAGCTTCCCGGACCGCGTTGAAAACGGCACCGATGGGTTGCGGATCAAGTTGGACCAGGTCGATGTCCTCAGAGTACCTGCGGGGCGGGTGGAAGAACAACTTGTGCAAGGCCGTGCCGCCCCTGAATGCCAGCAGACGGGACAGCTCGGGATGCGAAAAGATGGCCGCCAAGCTGCGGCAGATGATCAAATCCTGCTCGACCATGGCGTCTGACCGCCAGGGCGCATGCTCGCGCCACGCATCGATATAACCGCGCGGTATCATGACAGATCTCCTTCAACGGTAGTGTTAACCCAGAGGTTCCAGCGCATATCGCGAATGGACTTTTTCAACGGCAGCGAGGGTTCGAGTCTTGCGGGCAACGGATTGCGTTTCGCCAGCCATGCCTGCAAGGCCCCCGCCCTATCGGCGAACTCTGTCTGCTCCAACAGCCAGCCCAATCGTTGGGCATAGGTGAGGTTGTTGTCCGAGGTCGCGGCCACAGCAAGCCGGTCAGCGGACAGGCGTTCGCCTAGTTCCTGCAGAACAGTGAGGACATGGCCGAGCCCGCCGATTTGCCGGCAGTAACGCACAAGATCGAGCGCCGTCGCCTCGGGTGTTGAGACGGGAAGATATCCGGTCACACCTTTGATTTGCTCCAAGGGAGTGCCGGAGCACTCTTTTTTGACGAAGAACCGGATGCTGACCCCGCGGCAGGCGCGGGTTCGGACGGGCTTGTCGGTGATGATCTGGTAGTTCTGAGGCCGCTGATGGGATGCGCCGTGATACCCGGCCGCGCTGAGCAGCGCGACGTAGAAAGGCTGTCCGATGTAACGCATCAGATCGACGATGAACCAATCGGGCGGGATAATGCCGACCGCCGCATGCTCCAGGGGAACTACGACGTAGAAATCCCTGTGAATGCGGGCAACCCGGTTTTCCGCTGACAACCGGCCCATCACGCGATTAAAGGCGGGACGAGCCACGCCTAACGCTTCGGAGGCCTCACGGGCGGTGAAGGAGTAACGCCCTTTGGAAGGGAGCGCCTCGACCCACCGGTCAAGCAGCCGAGAAGGGCGGCTAGCATCTTTCATGAAAGGTTCTCCTGAGTTGTCATTCGCATATAGACGCATATTTTGTGGTTAAATGCAAACGATAACTTTTGGCTTTATGTCCCTGGGGACCCGGCGCGAGACGCTATCGCGGCGAGCGACGGGCTGGATGGCCGCGACCGTCAAGGGAGCGGCGGGATTTGCGGACATAAAAAGGGGCGGCCACTGTGGGCCGCCCCTGCCGGGATTAGCCGAGTATTTCGCCGATGGTCTTGGGCTCAGTGTAGTAAAGATCCAGCTCGGCGCCGTTCTCCAGCAGTTCGGGTATCGAGATGTAACCCGCTTCCGGCCCCATGCCGAGGTCGGCGATTCCGAAGGCCTGCACCTGGCCCGCGTGGTCGGGGTCGGCGTCTTTCTCCACGATCCACCAGTCGCAACCGCCGATGAAGTAATGAAGCCGTGCGAGGGCTGCGCAGCCTTGGCCGTCGGTCTCGTAGGTCTTGGGCATGGCCTGCCATGTGGCGTGTATGCGGTCGATGATCTCGATGAAGGCGTCGCCTTCCTCGCCCCTCATGGCGTCGGTGATGACCTCGCATTGCTCGGGGGTGGTCAACAGTTTGAGCGTGTCGAGCTCGTGGGGCTTTTCGGGCGGTGTGTAGCGTTTGCGTTTCATGGGGCTCCTTTCAAGAGGGCGGCCACCATTCGACTGCGCTCATGGCAGGCGCGGGGCCGCCCCTACTGGGTTTATTCGTGCGCGGCGGCTTCGAGCTGGTCGCCGACTTTGCCGAGCAGGTGCTTGGCGATGCTGACCGCCTCAAGCGTCTCGGTGCGGCTGGGACTTTGCCGGTGGGCGAGCGACAGCACGCGCTCAAGCTGCTGCATGAGGGCCTGCCATGTCTGGTGGAATTCGGCTTGCGTGCCGAGTGTGGTTAGTGCCTTGCGGCACAACACGGCCAATAAAAAACAAGGTGTTTTACCACGAAGACACGAAGTGTACGAAGAAACACAAAGCCAGAGGGAGGGAGAAGGCTGTTAGGTGTTTAGGCTGTTAGGCTGTTCAACTCCTAAATTCTCCCTAACTCCTCACAGGTGGTTAGTGTAGTGTCCCTTGTTTGTTGGCTTTGCTTTCCCGGGGCGCATGGCAGTTCTGTTGGTGGTTCTTTGGGTAGATCAAGTTGAAGCGCAACAGGTGCGGGCGGTTGGCGCTACCGTCTGGCGGCCTTCTTGGCTTTTGGCTGGCGGGGTTTTGCCTCCTGCTCGGTTGACCCGGGCGAGGGGAAGAAGTCGTCCCCGCCCTGCCGGATTGAGAGTTCGACCCACCGGTCCATGAGCGAGCGGAACTTCTTGTAGGCGGCGAGGCGGGCGTTGAGTTCCGCGACGCATTCCGGGCGCACGAAGCGGCACACGGGCCGGCCCCGGTGGACATAGGCGAGCTTGTGGTAGGGGCCGTGCCTCTGCGGGTTGTCGGCGTCCATGCACTTGCAGCCGGGCTTGCCGCAGGCCTGGTATTGGCGCGAGACGCTCCCGGGGTGCATGGGCACCAGCGACTGGAGTTCCCGCTTGATTTGCGCGATTTCGCGCTCCGTTCCGTCCGTTTGTCTTTTTCCGCTTGTCAACACGCGGAAGAGGGGTTTTTATGACCGAGGCCGAGGTGGCGGGATGGCTTTACGAACAGGCGGCGGCGGAGCTGCCGGCGGACGCGGACATGGGGCGCATCGGGAAGGCGGTCGAGGCCGCGAGCCGGGCGTCCCGAAGGGAGGCGGTGGAGCGGCGCGTGCCGGCGCGGTGCGGCCACATCCTCTTCAGGCGCGGCTACGGCTATTGCGCGGCCTGCGGGCGTTACGCGTACCCCGCCGACGCGGCGCTGGGGCTGCACGCCCGGGCGTCACCCTCGCCGCTGGTGCAGGAGGTCTGCGCGCTGGAGACGCTGGCCGCGCCCGCGTGCCGAAAGGCGCAGGACGTCCGCCGCCTGACCGGGCTGGACATCGACCCGCCGGTCATGCGCCGCGAGGCCAGACGGCAGGGGGAGGCCGCCCGCGCGCTGCGCGACCGCGACGCCGAGCTGGCGCAGACGCCGGAGGGGGTCGCCGCGCTCGCGGCGTCGGCCGCGCCGGGCATGCCGGACGGGCCGTTCACGCTGGTGATCGAGATCGACGCATGGAACATCCGGGAGCGGGACGCGTGGGGGCTGACGGGGGAGCTGGCGGCGAAGGGGGAGAAGCCAGAGCGCTGGCACCGGGTTTACACGGGCACCGTCTTCCGCCTCGACCAGCGGGGGACCACCGCCTCCGGGCGTCCCGTCATCTCCGAGCGCGGGTACGTCGCGACGCGCAAGGGCCTGGACGCCTTAAAACAACAACTCTACGCCGAAACCGCCCGGCGCGGCCTGTTCCAGGCGGCGCACGTCCTGATCCTCGCCGACGGCGCCGTCTGGATCTGGAACATCGCCGAAGACATGTTCAAGGGCGCCACACAGCGCGTCGACCTCTACCACGTCGAGGAACACCTCTGGGCGCTTGCGGCGGACCTTCACGGGAAGGGCACGCAGGCCGCGCGGGAATGGGCGGAGCCCTACATCGACTGGCTGACGGGCCGCAAGGACGGCGCACTCGACGTCCTCCGCGGGCTGGAGGGGCTCCGCGACGCGGCGCAGCAGCTCACCACGCAGCAGCGGGACGCCCTCGAGCGTGAGATCGGCTATTTCGACACGCACAAGAACCGCATGGACTACAAGAACGCCAAGGCGCTCGGGCAGCCGGCCGGATCCGGCGCCATCGAATCGACCTGCTCGCAGTACCAGCGGCGCTTCAAGCTCACCGGCCAGTTCTGGAGCCTGGGGGGCGACGAGGCCTTCCTTGCTCTGGAAACCCTGTACCGCAACGAAAGGTGGCACCTCCTCTTCCCGCACGACAAAGACTGAACCCAGCCGCAAACCCGCACGAGCCGTAAACACCCATCCGGACCGGACAAGCCTTGGGTGTGTCAACCCATGGCCATGCCGCCCGCTCCACTTGCGCTCCCCTTTGAGCAATCAAAAAAAGAAGCACCAACAGAACTGCCATGCGCCCCGGGAAAGCAAAGCCAACAAACAAGGGACACAACACTAACCACCTGTGAGGAGTTAGGGAGAATTTAGGAGTTGAACAGCCTAACAGCCTAAACACCTGACAGCCTTCTCCCTCCCTCTGGCTTTGTGTTTCTTCGTACACTTCGTGTCTTCGTGGTAAAACAACTTGTTTTTTATTGCTGTTG
>JANYBJ010000114.1 GCA_025360845.1 bacterium | reverse complement strand
TGCACGTTGAGCGTGATGCCCGATTGCACGGACCTCTTGAATCCCGCGGCTTCGATCGCCACGGAATAGCGGCCGATCGCCAGGTTCGTTACGACATAGTTTCCCGACCCGTCGGTCGTGGATTTCGTCGAGTTGTTCGTGTCTATGTTGGTGGCCGTGACCGTGGCCCCGGCGATAATCCGGCCGCTCGGATCGGTGACGGTTCCGACGATCGAGCCTGTCGTCGCTTGCGCTCCCAGGCGCAACCAACACAGGCACAGCAGGACAACGATCCTCTCCATCCGAAGTGCTTGCATGCTTACCCCCGCTCCTCAACGGTTTATCTTAGGTACCTCTAAACGGGAGTCCATGTCAAGCCCCATGACCCACAGTGCTATCCTCAAGGAACAAAAATAGTGGACACCGACCCCAAGCCGAGCGATCCATCCCCGGCGGACGACTCCTCCGGTCCGAATGCTCTTCCGGAAACCGCGAACCTCTCGGACGAATTGCTGAAAGGCCGATATTTGCTGGTCCGCGAACTCGGACGCGGCAATTTCGGTGTCAGTTGGCTGGCCACCGATATGGAGGACGGGGGCCGCGAGGTCGTGGTCAAGATTCCCCTCGACCAGCGCACCGGCGATGCCTGGGCTTTGAGGCACTTCCGGGGCGAAATGGAGGCGCTGGCGCGCATCGATCACCCTGGCGTGGTGGGTTTCCTCGATTGCGGTGAGACCGCCGATGGCAAGCCTTTCCTGGCCATGGAGTACGTTCCCGGAAAAGCCCTGCGGCGATTGATTCCGCGAGAGGGCATGCCGTTATCCCGTGTGGCGAATATCATCCGCCAGATCGGCGATGCGCTGACGGCCGCGCATGAGGCAGGCGTCTGGCACCGCGATCTCAAGCCGGAGAACATCATGATTCAGTCCTCCGGCCAGGGAGAAGAACAGGTCAAATTGATCGATTTCGGCATTGCGACGGTGACCGAAGGGACGGATGTGCCGCAATACACCAAGGCGGCCGGAACCTGGCCTTACATGGCGCCCGAGCAATTCCGCGGCAAGCCGTGCGCGGCAAGCGATATCTACTCGATGGGCGTCGTGGCGTATGAGATGGTAACCGGGATACGGCCGTTCCGCGATCAGACGGTGGCCAGCCTTCTGGTTCAGCAGGCCGAAGGACTCAAGGTGCTGCCCAAGGCCCTGCGGCCAGATCTTCCGGAAGCGGCCCAGCCGCACATTGTTCGAGCGCTCTCGCCGGACCCAAGCGCGCGCCCGCAACAAGCCCGGTACTTCGGCGACACCCTCGCCACAGCTATCCAGACCGCGGAACTGGACACCGTCGATTGGGAACCCACGGCGCCGGTCCCGCCGCCGCCCCGGCGCTGGCCGTGGGCCATCGCGATACTGGCGGCGTTGATGGTGGCCGCGATCGTCTACTGGTTCTGGCCCCGGCCCGAATCGGTGGCGGTCCTTCCTTTTCGAATAGACGACCAGGAGATGGCCTACCTCGGTCTCGGAATCCAGGGATCCCTGATTGACGACCTCTCGCTCATTCCCACGCTGAAGGTGCGGGCGCGAGGAGCGGTGCAGCGTTACGACGGCGGTCACGTAGATCCGCTCGCAGCCGGGCGGGAACTTCGCGCGACGAAGGTTATCGTTGGGTCGGTGTCCCGGCGCGGCGAAGACTTGCGAATCGAAGCGGAGTTGATGGACGTGCGCTCGGGCACCCGCCTGTGGGGGCGCACCTACAGCCAGAAGATGTCTTCCCTGGACGACACCATCAAAGAATTCTCGACCGAGGTCACCGATAAACTGCGCCTCAAGCTGAGTGAACCGCTCAAGGAGCGTTTGCGACGCCAATACGCGGCTGGGTCCGGGGCCTACCAGGACTATCTCAAGGGACGGTACCAAATGAACCGGCGCGACCAGCAGGATTTCGATCTCGCCGTGCGCTACTTCAAGCAGGCGGTCGAGCAGAGCCCGTCGTACGCTCCCGCCTACGCCGGCCTGGCCTCCGCCTACGGACTGATGGCCTCCTTTCAGACCAAGAGTCCCGTGGCGACGCTCGATAAAATGCGCGAGGCCGCGCAACAAGCGATTCGCCTGGACGGCACGCTCGCCGAATCGTACACCTCTCTGGCCTTCGTTCAGATGCAGGCCGAGTACAAGTGGAAGGATGCCCGGAGGAACTTCCAGCGCTCCATCGAACTCAACCCGAATTGGATGGAAGCGCACGAAGGGTATGCCCTGGAGTTAGCGGCCCTGGGCCAGTTCGAAGAGGCCCTGAGCGAGATCCGGATCGCCGAGGAACTGGCGGATCCCGGCTCGTTGGGCGTATCGACCGCCCACGGCCTGATTCTGTACCTCGCCCGGCGAAACGACGAATCCCTGGCCCTGTTCGACGCGCTCGCCAAGCGAAACAAAGAAAGGCGCGAGGAGTTGACCGGGGTGGCGATTGCTCAAATCAGAGCCCAAGACTACTGGCTCAAGCAGATGCCATCCGACGCCCTGGCGGCGCTGGACCTGCTTCCCAAGGATTCGGATTCCCGGGCTCCCCTGTTGATCACCGGATATGCGCTGGCGCAGCAGGGGAAGAAGGCGGAAGACGCGCTTCGGACATACCCGATACCGTCGGAGAATGTCCCGTGGTACTACTGGGCTCTGGCGCACTTGAACGTGGGGCGTCCGGCCGAGGCCATCACCGACCTGGAGCGCGCCTGTGACAATCGCGTCTTTGAAGTGATGTTCACCGGCCAGGATCCCATGTTGATTCCGCTCCGTAAGGAACCCCGGTTCCGGGCTTTGCTGGCGCGCATGAAGTTGGATATCCTGCAATAGTCATTGAGGAAGGAGAAGCAGAATGACTGACGCTGAAATGCTGAAGCGAATGAGACTCACCGCGAGGCAGTTGCGGAGCCTGCTTCAGAAAACGAATCACTATTACCGATCGCTCACTCCGGCCCAGCGGGCCGTCGTTATGGAGCACCTGCCCAAAGTGGAAGCCGCGGCCGCTACCTTGGGCAAGGAGGTAACCGCAGAGCAGTTGGAGGCGTTTCTCGAGACGTACGGCAAGGTCAATCCGCTCGCCCTGCATTGGTGCCGTTGCTGCATCCCGTATGACGATGACGATTCGTACGAAGCCTAGCCCGGCGCGTTCCGAAGATGAACATCGGGAGCGTTCGTAAGCTCTCGCCTATCGACAGCGAGCGCACCGTTCCGGCGGGGGAGACCCTAGCTCGCGCGCTCCGGGAATCGGCGCGGCTTGGCGTCACGCGCGTAGCCGACATAACCGGTCTCGATCGGGTCGGCATACCCGTGCACACGGCTTTCGTTCCCAAGTCGGACGACACGATCTCGACGTACAACGGAAAAGGGGTGCAGCCGATCGACTCCCGGACGGGAGCCTTGATGGAGGCAATCGAGCGGCAGACGGCGCTGCGTTCGCAGGCGCCGGTGGTGGAAGGCAGTTACCGTGATCTCCGGCGCGGCATCCGCACGATCGCCGATCCGAAGACGTTTCATCACAAGCTCCGCAAGAGCTACCGCGAAGACCGCCCGTACCTCTGGATGGAGGGCTATGATCTGCTGCGGGAGGAACCAGCGCTGGTCCCGTCGGCCCTCGCGGGCTATGGTCCACGTTTGGTGGGCGCCGGGACGCCGTACAAGATGAATTCTTCAAACGGCCTGGCGTCCGGTAATTGTTTCGAAGAGGCGCTGTGTCATGCTCTCTGCGAACTCCTGGAACGGGATGCCTGGACTTTCGCGGATCTTCGCGCCCGGTGGATACCGTGCGCGCGGCGGGAAGCGGTGGCGGCTTTGGGGATTGTTTCGGACGCATGCGACGATTTGAGCGCGTGCCCGCGCATCGATCTGAGCGGCGCGGGCGAGCCGGTCGCGTCACTGTTGGAGAAATACGATCGTGCGGGGCTTCGTCCTGTAATTCGCGACATCACTTCTGAGCTGGGGATCTGCGTGGTCTCGGCTTCGGTGGCCGACGATTCGGTGCCCGGTTTCCCGCAGGTTCATGCCGGAATGGGAGCGCACCCGAACGTGAGGATTGCAGTGGTCCGGGCGCTGACCGAGTTGGCGCAGTCCCGGGCGGCCGATATCCAGGCCGCGCGGGAGGATCTGCTCCCCGCGTCCCCGGAGGCGTCTTCACCGGGCATGCACCTCCGCCGCGTTCACAAGTTCGACCCGGGACATTGGATGACCTGTCCGGCCGGACCGTTCCGTCCGTTGAGTGAAATCTCTTCGGTCGAAAACGATGACATCGCCGACGACATCCGACTCATTTTCGCCCGCCTCCAGCGCAATGGGATGGATCGCGTGATCGTCGTGGACTTCAGCGAGCCCGGCGGTTTCCCGGTGGTCCGTGTACTCGTGCCCGGGCTTGAGTTTTGGGCGCTGGACCAGGGCGCGATCGGTCCGCGCGCGCTCGACTACTGGCGCAGGCATGCGTCCTGAATCGAGGGTATTCGTTTTTCTCGGGCCCAGCCTGCATCCGCGCGAGGCCGCCGCGCTGCTCAACGCCACCTATCTGCCTCCCATCCGGCGGGGCGATTTGAAGACGCTGCCGCCGGCGGAGACTCGCGCGGTGGCGATCGTGGACGGCGAGTTTTATCAGAGCCTCGCCGTCGCGCCCAAGGAGGTTCTGGCTCTGATCGAGACGGGAGTGCCGGTCTACGGCGCGTCGAGCATGGGCGCGCTGCGGGCGGTGGAACTGCACCCCTATGGCATGATCGGCGTAGGGAGCGTGTTCCGCCTGTTCCGCGCCGGAGTACTGGATGCCGACGACGAAGTCGCGCTGGCCTACTGCCCGGAGACGTACCGCGCTCTTTCGGAACCTCTGGTTAACACCCGGTATGGGTTGCGCGCCGCGGTGCGCGAACACATCCTCTCGGCCGCGGAAGCGAAGGCCATCGTCGCGGAGCTGAAGGACGTATATTTCCCGGACAGGACGCGCCAGCGCCGGATGTCGATCGCGCAAGGATTGCTGGGGATCGAGCGCGCAGCGGCGGTCGATCGCTTTATCGCGAGCAACGGCCCGGACAGAAAGGAGCTGGATGCGAGGCTTCTGCTCTGCCGCATCCGGCGCGATTTGCTTACACCCGGCTGCGTCCCAGCACAAACAGGGTAACGTCGTCCGTTCTAGGCGCATTCCGGCGGAAACTCGTCAGATCGTCGCGGCACGCGGCCCATTGCGCGGAGGGGATCGCCCGTTGCTTAACCAGATCCGAAAGCCGGCCGACACCGTACTCCGCGCCGGAAACGTCCATCGCTTCGGAGACCCCATCGGAAAAAATCACCATGCTCTCACCCGGCTCGAGGCGCAATTCGCTGACCGCGAACTCCGCGCTTGCGAACATTCCGATGGGCAGATTGGACGCTTCGAACGGCTGGACATCGCCGCCCCGCACGATCAGCGGAGCGGGATGCCCGGCATTGCAGAGCTCGATTGTCCGGCAGCGCGCGGCCGCTGACCAGCGTGGCGTATTGATCCGGCAGCGTGCTCTCGGAGAACACGCGGCTGGCATGCTCGAGCATGTGTTGGAGCGACAGGCCGACTGAGATCAGGGAGCGGAACATGGCGTGCAAATGCGCCATCAACATGGAGGCGGCTACCCCCTTTCCCCGATACGTCTCCGACCATGAAATAGAGACCGGCTTTCCCGCCGTCGATGACGTCGCAATAGTCGCCGCTGACGACGCCGGCCGGTTCGTAGTAGTAACAGATGTGCCATCCATCGCGATCGAGATCGCGCCCCGGCAGCAACCCCCGCTGCACTTGCGCGGCAAGCTGCAAGTCGCGCTCGAGAGCGTCTCTTTCCCGCCGGCTGAGATGGTCCAGGCAGAACCGTACCAGCGGATCGGCGACGAGCCGGCAGCACTCGATCGGGTCGTGACAGGACTCGCAGATGCCGTAGGAGCCCTCTTGGATTCTCGCCAGGGCGCTGTCGATTTCTTCCAGCAAAATTTGGACGCAGGTCGACCCGTCCGGCTGCTGAATCGCGTGTTCCAACTTGTGCCGCCGGTCCAGCAACTGCCCGCGCAGGAAGTCGGCTATGCTTGTTGCCATTTCTATCTCCGGATTTTATTGGATGCTGGGGCCTGCGGTAAGTTGGGGCGATAATGATCTTTCCGCCATGCAAATGCTGCTCGAAGGAAAGAACGCGCTCGTCACCGGCGCGAGCAAGGGTGTCGGCAAGGGAATCGCGCTCGAACTGGCGCGGCACGGTTGCGACGTCGCGGTGAACTACAACGCGGACGCTCGCGGCGCGGACGCGACCGTCGCAGAAATCGTTGCGATGGGCCGTTCGGCCTTCCCCACGCGCGCCAGCGTGGGTGACTCGGCCCAGGTGGACCGCATGTTCGCGGAGGTGTTTGAGCGGTTCCCCAAGCTCG
>JANYBJ010000112.1 GCA_025360845.1 bacterium | reverse complement strand
ATCAGATCAGTGACTCGCATACAACTCTCCTTTCGTTTCCGAAACAGAGTTTTATGCGTTTCACGCCTGAAAATCAAGCGTCCGGTTCGCTTCCGGATGCCTGGTTTTCAGGCAACTTTTCCGCGTTTCGACGAAGAGCCATGAGTTTGATAGAATTCAAAGCGTAAGGGGCATTCGTACATGAAATTCATTCACACGGCAGACTGGCAGATCGGAAAACCGTTCGCGGGAATCGCTGATGCGCACAAGCGTTTACTCGTGCATCAGGCGCGGATCGATGTGCTCAAGCGTATCGAACGCGTCTCACAGGAGAACGGTACGGCGTTTGTGATGGTCGCGGGCGACCTCTTTGATTCACCGAGCGTGGACAGGGACAGAGGCACGGTATCGGCGGCATGCAGCGGGATCGGATCGGACGAGCTGCTTGAGGAGATGAAAGAATGAACGAACAAAACCAGTTTCTGCTTTACACCGCGCCGAACGGGGCGGTGAGGGTTGAGGTGTTCTTTAAAGACGAGACGGTCTGGCTGACACAGAAGGCGCTGGCCAAGTTGTTCGGGGTCAAGGTGCCGGCCATCAACAAGCACCTGCAGAACATCTTTGACTCCGGCGAATTGAAAGAGGGTTCAGTTATTTCCATTTTGGAAACAACTGCCGCTGACGGCAAGAACTACCAGACCCGCTTTTATAATCTCGATGCTATCATCGCGGTCGGCTACCGCGTCAACAGCTATCAGGCCACGCAGTTCCGCATCTGGGCCACAGCGACGCTGCGGGAGTTCATCATCAAGGGTTTCGTTCTGGACGACGAGAGGCTGAAACAGGGAAAGCAGGCTTTCGGTAAGGATTACTTCGACGAACTGCTTGAACGCATCCGCGAGATCCGCGCCAGTGAGCGGCGCTTTTACCAGAAGCTTACGGACATCTATGCGCTCTCGTCGGATTACAGTCCCGAAGCGCCGCTGACGAAGGAGTTCTTCGCGACGGTTCAGAACAAACTGCACTGGGCGATCACCGGGCAGACGGCGGCTGAACTGATCTGCGCCTCAGCGGATGCGGCCAAGATCCACATGGGGCTCACAACGTGGAAACACGCGCCGGTCGGCAAGATCCTGAAATCCGACATCACGGTGGCGAAGAACTATCTCAACAAGGCCCATGTGACGGAACTGAACCGCATCGTTTCCGCCTATCTGGACCTTGCGGAGAACCGGGCCGAGCGGGGCATCCTGATGCGGATGGCCGACTGGATCATTTTCCTGAACGGCTTCCTGGAGCTGTCGAATTACCCGATTCTCCAAGACAAGGGCAAGGTGAGCGCTCTGGAGGCGAAGCTCAAAACCGAAGGGGAATACGAGGTATACCGGAAGCGTCAGGACATGGAGTACATTTCTGATTTTGATCGGGAGATCAAGCGTATCGAGGGACGGAAGCCATGAAATTCATTCACACGGCAGACTGGCAGATCGGGAAACCGTTCGCGGGAATTGCTGATGCGCACAAGCGGGCACTCGTGCATCAGGCTCGGTTCGATGCGATCAAGCGTATCGGCCGCGTCGCACAGGAGAGCGGCGCGGAGTTTGTGCTGGTCGCGGGTGACCTGTTCGATTCGCCCAGCGCGGACAGAGGCACGGTATCGGCGGCGTGCAGCGCGATCGGACAGATCGGGGTGCCGGTCATCGTGATTCCGGGCAATCACGACCACGGGGGGCCGGGGAGCGTTTGGGAACAGGCGTTCTTTCAGCGCGAACGTGAGGCGCTCGCTCCGAATCTGCGCGTGTTGCTGGAGGCCGCCCCGGTCGAATTGGATTCGGCGGTGATACTGCCTTGTCCGCTGTTGCGTCGCGCGGTCATGGCCGACCCGACGGATTGGCTGCGTACGCCTGAAGCGTTTGCTGGTTTTTCGCCCGACAAACCACGTATCGTGCTGGCCCACGGCAGCACGCAGACGTTTTCAGGCCAATGGGCAGATGACGAGGAGGGCGGCGGTGCCGCCAATTTGCTGGATCTGTCGCGGCTGCCCGTCGCGGAGATCGACTACATCGCTCTCGGCGATTGGCACGGCACCAAGCAGATTGACGCGAAGGCGTGGTATGCCGGCACGCCGGAACTGGACCGGTTTCCGAAAGGCGGTGAGCATGATCCGGGCAACGTCCTGATTGTGGAGTCGCGGCGCGGCGGGGTGCCGCAAGTCACTCGGGTGATGACCGCGCACCTCAAGTGGAATGACATGGCCTTCGATTTTGCCGATGACGTGGCGCTGGACACGCTGGAAGAGCGCCTGACCGTCCTTGTGGGTTCGCGTGCGAACGAGGATCTGTTGCGTCTGACGCTAACGGGTTCGGTCGGCATTGAAGCGGCCAACCGGCTGGAGCAGATCGTCGAGTCGCAGGAGGCGCGGTTGCTGCGATTGAAACTGGCAAACCGGACGCTGATTGCCCCGACAGACGCGGAAATTCAGGCTTTGACCGAGCGGAGCGCCGATCCCCTGATTGCCAGCGTGGCACGCAAGCTTGTGGAACGGGCATCCGGAGATAGCGACGATGCGCAGGTCGCAAGGATCGCGCTGCGGGAACTTCATGCGGCATGTACACAGGAGGTGCGGCCATGAGACTGCTATCAGCCACTGTGCGTAATTACCGCATTCACCGCGATGTGACGGTTACCTTCGATCCGTTTCGAACGTTGGTCGGCGGTGCGAATGAGACGGGCAAGAGCACGCTGATTGAAGCCATTCACCGCGGGCTGTTTCTGAAGGCTACCGTAACGGGCGAAGCCCAGAAGAGTATGGTCTCGACGCTCTACAATGGTCATCCCGAGGTCGAAATCCGATTTGTCGCCCAAGGCGCTGAATACCTGATCAAGAAGCGGTTCAGCGGTGCGAACGGCACGACGCAATTGACGAAAACTGGCGGCGGCACTTGGCAGGGGGAGGAGGCCGAGACGCGGTTGCATGCGTTGCTCGGCGTGCCGGAAGTGTCGGGTGGACGCAATATTCTGGAGCGCGTCGGCGTGCAGTGGGCGCATCTCTGGGTGTGGCAGGGCATGAGTGGGAACGATCCGGCCGCGTCGACGGACGGGCAGAAGGCGGAGCTGCTCCAGCAACTCCAACAGGCGGGCGGCGCGGTCGCCATGCAGTCCGAATTCGACGCTCGGGTGGCGGCTCGCTTTGCGGAAGCCAAAGAGCGGATCTATGTTCGTTCTGGCGGCAGCGTGAAAAAAGGCTCTGATCTGGATCGGGCGCAAACGGAGGCTCAGCAGGCGCGTGCGGAGCATGATGCGGCTTCAGGTCGTTTGACCCGTTTGGAACAAACGGTTCGGGAGTTCGATGAGGCCGCAGCGACTGCCCAGCGCGCGTCTGACGACCTTGAAAAATTGGCTGAGCAGCGGGCGCAGGCTGAAGAGAAGCTTGCACAAGCTGAAGAGTTGAGCAGGGCTGAAGAGCGTCAGGGGCAAGACCTCAAGGGCGTAGCCGGCAAAAAGGAAACATTGGAATCGGTTGAGAAGGCGATCCTCGGGCTGAGGGAATCTGTCGGCAAATTGCGCGCGGCATTGTCGCCCAAGCAAGAGGATGAGAAACGACTTACTCAAACAATTGGAGCCAATCGTGAGCGGAGCGCGGCAGCCGAGAGCAAGTATGACGAGGCCCTCAATAAAACCCGTGTAGTGCGGCTGCGAAGGGAAATTGCCGTTGCGTGTGTGGGTTGGTTCGCGAAGGATGACCGCAACAGAGAATTGATGACGCGGCTGGAGCGGGCACAGGCTCTGAAAAAAGAAATCACAGGATACCGTGAGAAGCTGTCTCAGCTTGTTGCCATTGACCGGACGGGTTTAACGGCACTGCAAACTCTGGAGAGAAAGCAGGAGCAGGCGACCGCAGCCATGAATGCCATGGCAGCGGAAGTCGAAGTCGTTGCATGTAACCAATCAGTACGGGTCGGCGGAGCCGAACTGTCTGTTGGTGACCGTCGGATGGTGACGGAAGCCGCCGAAGTCAAAGTGGGTGAGGCGTTTTGCCTGAGGATCCACCCCGGAGGGGGGGACAGTTTGGGCAAGGCCCGCGAAGAGGTGCGTTTAGCGAAGGATAAATTGCGGAGCTCCTTGGACAAATACGGCTTGGAGTCAGTCGCGAGAGCGGCAGAGGTAGTGGTGATAAGGGCGGACTGGGAGGGCAAAGCATCCAAGGCCGAAGCGGCTCTTGAAGAGCTGGATGCCGATGCCCTGGCAGAGGCTTGCGTTGCGGCAAAAGATGAACTCACAGCCGCTGAGGCAGAAGTGGCGCGACGCATGGAGCAGGTTGGCAATGCGGAACGGCCTGCATCACTAGCGGACGCAAAAGCATGGCGGCTTCGCGAGGACAAAGCCCTTCACGACATTGAAGCTGGTGAGGTGGAGGCAAAGGCCGTGCGAGATGAGTTATGGACCCAACAAAAGAGGTTAGCTGAAAAGTTGACAGTTCTCCTATGCGGCATAGCAGAAGACACACAGAAACTCACGGGCTTTGAAGCGCAGTTGAAGATGCTGGTGGATAGCCATGGCGTGGATGAAGAGCGTGCGAAGACGCTTGCAGATGTTCGCACGGCATGGCAGGCTGCGAGTGTCTCGCTCACCCAAACCCAGGCGGCGCTGGCAGCCTTGCAACCCGATGATTTGAGCCAAGCCTGCGACCGGCTGAAGCGGGCGATGACGGCGAAGGATCAGGAGTGCCAGGATGCTGGGACGCGACGCGCCGTAAGCCAGGCCGCGCTCCGTTCAGACGGCGCGGAAGATCCCCATGCCGAATTGGCGCAAGCTGAGGCCAAGCGAGCTTCGGCCGAGGAGCATTTGTCGGCCGTCACTCGCAAAGCGCAGGCCATCGCGCTGATCGACGAGTTGTTCCAGCAGGAGCAACGCGCTTTGGCCGACCGTTTCTCGCAACCTTTGGCGGAGAAGATCGGCGACTATTTGAAACGGCTGTTCGGGCCGGAGGCTCGGGCTATAGTGACCTTTGAAGACAATGCCTTCAAAAGCATTGAATTTGTGCGCTCAACCCAGGGCGGTGCCCTGCCGTTCGACAGCCTGAGCGGCGGAACCCGCGAACAGGTTGCCGCGGCCGTGCGCCTTGCTATCGCTGAGTTGCTGGCCGCAGACCACGACGGTTCGCTGCCCATCGTTTTCGATGACGCGTTCGCCTACTCCGATCCGGACCGCGTCAACACGATGCAGGGGATGTTGGATCGCGGCGCTTCGCGCGGTCTGCAGGTCATCGTCCTAAGCTGCAATCCTTCCGATTATGCGGGCTTAGGCGCTCGCTCGGTAACGCTTTCGGTTTAACAGAAGGGAAACTACCTATGAGCAAGCAAGTGCCGTTTACAATCAAGATCTTTGTGGCCGACGGCGATCCGGATGGGCTACGTGTGGTTGTCCGTCTTCACGATTTGTGTGTTCATGCCCGCGTTATACCACGGCGCTCAAAACACGGCTAGGCTATCAAAGTTGAGCCGCTTACCAACCAACATCAGAAAAGCCTTATGATTTTCCGCGTTTCGCCGAAGAGCCGAAAGAACATGGAACGGGCGTTGTCTTCTTTTAGAACTGAGAGAAGGTGCCCGGTCTGTCACAGTGGGTCAAAAATTCCCGTTTTGGGCTGGTCGGACAGCGTGTGAACGGCTATAGTATCCGTATTGTTTAATAAGTGCGTGATTGCGGTACGGGGACGTGACATGTCAGACAAACCGGTCATTCTGATTGTAGACGACGACAAGAACACGCGCGACGGCTTGCAGCGTGCGCTTCAGAAGCACTACGCCGTAAAGACGGCGGAGAGCGCCGACGCCGCGCTGGCGGTCCTCGCCGAGGGCGCGGGCGCGGATGTGATGCTCTCTGACATGAGGATGCCGGGCACGGACGGGCTGACGCTGCTGCGGCGCGTGTGTGCGCAGTATCCGCAGACGGTCTGCATCCTGCTGACGGCGTACGGTTCGGTGGAAACCGCCGTGGAGGCGATGAAGCAGGGCGCGTACGATTTCCTGACCAAGCCGATCAACCTCGACCATCTCGACATGCTGGTGGCGCGGGCGCTCAAATCGCGGGATCTCGAAAAGAAGGTCGTGGCGCTGGAGAGTCAGCTCAACGAGAAGTTCGGCATGGAGAACATCATCGGCGAGTCGTCGGCCATGAAGCAGGTGTACGAGATCATCCAGCAGACCGCGCCCACGCAGGCGGCGGTGCTGATTCAGGGGCCGAGCGGCACGGGCAAGGAGCTGGTGGCGCAGGCGATCCACCGCCTGAGCACGCGGGCGAAAGGGCCGTTTGTGGCGGTGCATTGCGCGGCGCTTTCTCCGACGCTGCTGGAGAGCGAGCTGTTCGGCCACGAGAAGGGCTCGTTCACGGGCGCCACGGTGCAGCGCAAGGGCCGCTTCGAGATGGCGGACGGCGGCACGCTCTTTCTGGACGAGGTTTCGGAGATCGACCTCGCGATTCAAGTCAAGCTGCTGCGCGTGCTGGAGGAGCACACCTTCGAGCGCGTGGGAGGCGAGGAGACGATCGAGACGGACATCCGGGTGATCGCCGCCACGAACCGCGACCTGCGGGCGTATGTCGACCAGGGCAAGTTCCGCGAGGACCTGTTCTTCCGCCTCAACGTGGTGGACATTCTCTTGCCGCCTCTGGCGGAACGGACGGGCGATATCCCTTTGCTTGCCGACCGTTTTCTGAAAGAATACTGCGACAAAAACAACAAGAAGATCGAAGGGCTGACGCCGGACGCGCTGCATCTGCTCGCGGCTTACGCATGGCCGGGCAATGTGCGCGAGCTGCGCAACACGATCGAGAAGATGGTGGTGCTGGCGCGGACGGAGCGGCTCTCGGCGCGCGACGTGCCCGCCAACATCCGCGAGGCGGTCAAAGGCCATGCAGGGGCAGGCTCGCGCAGCCCGATGCTGATGACCGGTTCGCTTGCGGACACCGAGCGCCGCAAGATCATGGCGGTCTTGGAGAAGAACGGCGGCAACCGCACGCGCGCGGCCGATGAACTGGGGATCAGCCGGCGGACGTTGCACCGGAAGTTGCGCGAGTACAAGGCGCTGGAGGCGGAGGAATCGTTAACGGATGAGGAGCGGCGGACATGAGTAAACGGTGGATGATGGCGGTGCTGTCGGTGGCTGTGGCAGCGGTGCTTTGGGCGCAGGGGATGGTGGTCTGCAAGGCGTGTGGACGCGAGGCCAAGTCCGGGGAGACGGTCTGTTCCCACTGCTCCGCGGTGTTGCCCAAGCCGCAGGCGGCCGCTTCTGCGGTGGAGAAGCCGGCTGCCCCCGCAATCGACAAGGATGCCGAGGTGAGCCGTTTGGCGGCGGCGGTGGTGGAGGACAGCGTCCGTCAGGCGCGCGAGCTGGAGAAGGACCATCCCGAGGAGGCGCTCTGCTACTATCAGAACGCGCTGGCGCTGATGCGGCTGGTGCCGCCGGGAAAATATCCCGCGAGCGTTGGGGAGTCGATCCTGTCCGGCAATGAGCGCGTGATGCAGGCGCTGCAGCGCGGTCAGGTGCAGTGTAAAAAATGCAACGGGTCGGGCAAGTATCAGCTCGACATGAGCAAGGTGGACCCGTCGAAGGGCATCAAGGCGGTCGAGGGGGTGGCCTGTCCGGCCTGCAAGGGCGCGGGCAGTTTCGCCGGGTACCGCGAGGTCAGCAAGGTCAAGATGGCGATCTTGCAGGGACGGCAGGAGTTCGAGCGCCGGCAGATGCTGAAGGGCGATGTCAAGGTCGGCCGTGCGCTGGTGCCGGCCGCGCTGGAGAAGGTTCTGACCAACAGGCCGCGGGCGCTGGTGATGACGGGCATGCCGATGCCGTGCGAGTCGTGTCAGCTTACGGGCCGCCAGACGTGTACGATGTGCAAAGGCACGTGCTGGATGAAATGTACCTATCCGGGCTGCTCGAACGGTGTGATCAAGGAAGCGAAAACGGCGAACCAGCGGCAGGCCAAACGGTTGAACGAGGACTCGATCAAGCGGTGTCCCCGGTGCGAGGGCCTGGCGGAAGTCCCCTGCGAAACCTGCAAGGGGCGCGGGAGCGTGGCCTGCAAGAAGTGTGACGGCAGCGGCTTGGCGCCGCGGTGTTCGCATTGCACGGGGACCGGTCTTGTGACGTGTTCGAAGTGCAAGGGCTCAGGCGAGGCGAAGGGCGCTCCGTGCCCGGAATGCAAAGGCGAAACCATGTTGTTGTGTACGACGTGTCAGGGGGAAGGGGCTCTGGCGAAATGAGTGAGATTCCTGCGTTTATGCTGCCGAATTTTGAAGTGATGGGACTGCTCGGCCGCGGCGGCATGGCCTCCGTATGGAAAGCGCGCCAGATTTCGCTGGACCGCTTTGTCGCCATTAAGATATTGGCTTCATCGTTCGCGACGGACCCCGAGGATGTCAAGCGTTTCCGCATGGAGGCGCGGTCTGCGGCGCAGCTGAAGCATCCGGGGATCGTGCAGGTGTACGACGCGAACTTCTCGGACGGCGTTTACTACTTCGTGATGGAACTGGTCGACGGGTATACCATGGGTGATTTGCTGCGCCGCAAGGGGCATATCAGCGTGGAGGACACGCTGACCGTTGCCGAGAGCGTGGCTGTCGCGATGGATTACGCCTGGTCGCACTACCACATGGTCCACTGCGACATCAAGCCCGACAACATCATGGTGGATTGCGACGGCTCGCTGAAAGTGACGGACCTCGGGCTCTGCCGTTCGGTCACGCTGGCCAAAGTCGAAAACACGGGGAAAGCCGACGAGATTCTGGGCACGCCCGCCTATATGTCGCCGGAGCAGGTGTATGGCAGTGACAAGCTCGATTGCCGTTCGGACATTTACGAGCTGGGCGCCACGATGTACCACATGGTCACGGGTCGTATGCTTTTTCAGGGAAAAACCGACGATGAGATGATCCACTGCCATGTGGACACATCGCAGGCTCCGGATGTCAGAGACTTTGCGGTTCATGCGGGCGGCGCGTTCGCCCTGTTGTTGGAGAAGATGCTGGCGAAGGACGCGAGCCATCGGCAACGCGACTGGAAACTGTTGCTGGCGGACTTGACCCGGGTGCGCGAAGGGCATCCGCCGTGGCCCGCGCTCCTGCCGCCGCTCGGCAGCTCCATGAAGAGGAAATAGGCGTTGGAAGTGAGAGGCGCGGTGGGTGATGCGGCGCGGACAGATCACACGCAGAGGGGTTCTGCTGGCCGGGAAGGCTGAGCGCGCCGTGTCGTTTGCCGACCGGTTGCGAGGGTTGTTGGGGCGGCCGTCGCTGGGGCCTGGCGCCGCTCTTCTGCTCGAGCGGTGCGGTGCGGTGCATACCGTCGGGATGCGATTTGCGCTCGATCTGGTGTTTGTCGACCGGGCGTGGCGCGTCACGCGCATCATCCGGAATGTCCGGCCCGGGCGGCTGATGGTATGCGGCGGCTGGCACGCCGCGCGCGTGATGGAGTCCGAAGCGGGCTGTCTGGAGTTGAGTGATATGCGGGTGGGGGACACCCTCGTGTGGGAAGAGCGGAGGACGTATGACGAAAAGAATTGAACTCGTTTTGGCGGGATTGACGATTGCGGCGGCCGCACATGCGCAGACGATCCCGTGGGACCGCGAGGCGCTGTTCAAGCCTCCGCAGGTGTTCGAGGCTCCTGAATATGCGACCAACGGGGTGAAGTCGGTCTTCTACGAGGGCGTGCCGTATCAGGGTAAGCCGACGCGCGTGTTCGCCTATTACGCGCTGCCGAAAATGGAGCCAGGCAAGAAGGTGCCTGGGATTGTGCTGGTCCACGGCGGCGGAGGGTCGGCTTTTATCCGGTGGGTGAAATTGTGGAACAGCCGGGGCTACGCGGCGATCTCGATGGACACCTGCGGCGCGGTGAGCGGTAACGCCTACGGCCAAGAGCAGACCGGCCACGTGCGTCACGTGTGGGCCGGTCCCGCGGGCTGGGGTGGGTTCGATAAGGTCGATGATCCGGTTCAGGACCAGTGGACGTATCACGCGGTGGCCGCGGTATTGCGGGGGCACTCGTTCCTCCGCTCGCTCCCGGAGGTCGACGCCGACCATGTCGGCATCACGGGCATTTCGTGGGGCGGGTATCTGACCTGCATCGCGGCGTCGATCGACAACCGGTTCGCCTTTGCCGTGCCTGTGTACGGCTGCGGCTTCCTTGGCGACAACTCGGCGTGGCTCGGAGAGTTCAAGAACCTGGGCGACGCGCGTGCGAAGAGGTGGCTGGAGCTGTGGGACCCGTCGGCGTATCTGGCTCAGGCGAAGATGCCCTTCCTGTGGGTGACGGGCAGCAATGATTTCGCGTATCCGATGGATTCGCTGCAGAAAAGCTACCACATGCTCAAGACGCCGTATACGCTGTGCGTGCGTTTGCGTATGCCGCACGGGCATGGCGAAGCGGGCGAGAACCCGAAGGAGATCGCCACCTTTGCCGACCACTTCGCGCGTGCGGGCAAGCCGCTGCCCACGTTCAAGTCGGTCAAGCGCGAAGGGCGCAAGGTGACGGCGACCTTCGGCAGCGGCCCTTGTACGGTGGTGAAGGCGGAACTCAACTACACGGTCGACAAGGGCGCGTGGCAAACGCGCAAGTGGGAAGCCGTTCCCGCGCTTGCGGACTCCTGTGCGGGCGTGGTTTCGGCGGACATTCCCGAACAGGCGACGGTCTACTACATCAACCTCTTTACCGAAGAGGACCTCGTGGTCAGCAGCGAACACGAAGCGTTGTGAAAGCGGGTTTCATGGGTGTGCCGGACACACAGCAAACGCGGCAGCCGCTGATCGAGTTGCAGGGGCTCGCCAAAACCTACGAGGCGGGCGGCACGCTGATTTACGCGCTGCGCCCGACCGAGCTGACGGTGCGCCACGGGGCGTTCCTGACGGTCATGGGGCCGTCCGGCTCCGGCAAGTCGACGCTGCTCAATCTGTTCGGGCTGCTGATGCGTCCGACCTCGGGCGTCTACCGGTTGGAGGGCCGTCCGGTCTCGGGGCTGAACGACAACGACACCTCGACGGTGCGCTGCCGCATGATCGGCATGGTCTTCCAGTCGTTCAACCTGCTGTCGCACCTGACGATCCAGGAGAACGTCTGCGTACCCATGCAATACGCGGGCCTTCCGCGTGCGAAGATGCACCTGCGGGCCCAAGCGCTGTTGGATCAGCTCGGTCTGGCCGGGCGCTACGGCTCGCGGCCCACGCAGCTCTCCGGCGGGCAGTGTCAGCGCGTGGCGATCGCGCGTGCGCTGGCGAACGACCCTCCGGTGATCCTTGCGGACGAGCCGACCGGCAATCTGGACGAGAAGACCGGCCAGGAGGTGCTGGAGATTTTTCAGGAGCTGCATCGCGCGGGCAAGACGATCATCATGGTGACGCACAACCCGATCTACCGGAAGTATGCGACGCAGTCGGTGACCATCCACGACGGAAGGATGAAAGAGTCATGAATTCCGTTGAAATGGCGGTCACCGTTTACGCGAGCCTGACGCGGCATCTGATCCGCTCCCTGCTCGCCACGCTCGGCATCGTGCTGGGCATCGCGGCGGTCGTCGCGATGCTGGCGATCGGCGAGGGCGGACGGCTGGAGGCCCTGCGGCAGATCGAGTCGCAGGGCGTGGACAACATCATCCTGCGCTCGGTCAAGCCGGCCGAGGGCAATGTCCAGCAAACCTCGCGCTCCTACACGCAGCGGTACGGGATCACGCAGGCGGACTTCGACCACATCCGCAACGTGTTCGAGAACGTGCGGCTGCTGGTGCCGGTGATGGACACCCGACGCGATATTTATCAAGGGCAGCAGACGACCGATATCGAGGCTGTGGCGACGATCCCCGAGTTCTTGGAGGCGACGCGCTGCCGCCTTGTGGACCGGCGCAGCCGCTTTCTGAAGCCGAGTGACGGCAAGGTGCTTGATCCTGTCTGCGTGGTGGGGGTGAAGGCGGCGCGCCGTCTGTTCGGGCATCAGGACCCGATCGGGGGAACGGTCGTTGTCGGCAACATCTCGTTCCGGGTGATCGGCCTGATGGAGAGCCCGGGCGGCGGGCGGCTGGCCGGGCAGTATGACCTGAACAACGTCGTGTGCATGCCCCTCGACACGGCACGCTCTCTGTGGGGCGGCATCACGTTCCGCATGGGGCGCGGGGTGGCGGAGCAGGTGGATTACGATTTTCTGTATGTGGCGGCGAAGGACATTGATGCGATTCCGGGCTCGGCGGGCCGCCTGCGCAGCTACCTGAAGTCGGTCCATCCCCAAGTCGACTACGAAGTGCAGGTGCCGTACGAACTGTTGCAGAGCGCGCGCAAGACGCAGCGCATCTTCACGATCGTGATGACCTCGATCGCCGCGATCTCCTTGCTGGTGGGCGGCATCGGCATCATGAACATCATGCTGGCGAACATCTTTGAAAGGACGCGCGAGATCGGGGTGCGCCGCGCGCTGGGCGCCCGCAAACGCGACATCCTCTGGCAGTTTCTCGCGGAGTCGGTGCTGCTCACCTCGATCGGCGGCGCGCTGGGGTCAGGCTTGGGCATCGCCACCGCTTCCATCGCCGAGACGGTCTCGCGCATGGGCGGAGAGTCGGGGCTCAAAGCGGTGGTGACCTCGGAGTCGCTGATTGTCGCGCTGGTGGTTTCGGTGATCACAGGCATCACGTTCGGCACGTATCCGGCTTGGAAGGCGGCGCAGTTGGACCCGCTCACGGCGCTGCGGCATGAGTGAGTGAGGCTGTGCCGCGCGCCGGTCAAGACGCGGCGGTGCGGAAGATCTCCGCAGAAGCGATGGCGCCTTCGCGCAGGATGGTGAGGGTTCCGTCTGCCTCTGCCTTCACAACGGTGCTGGCCACGCCGCCCGGGGAAACGCCTCCGTCGATCACCAGATCCGCCTCAAGCCCCACGTCTTTGAGCGCGTCCACCGCGCTGACGGCGGGCATCGCGCCGCTGAGATTCGCGCTGGTGACGCGCAGGGTGCCGCCGCAGGCGGCGAGCAGCGCGCGCGTGAAGGCGTGGTCCGGCACGCGGAAGCCTTCGTACTCCGTGCCGCAGGGCAGCACGAGCGTCAGCGCGCCGGGCCAGTAGGCGACGGCCAGGCGCCGTGCGGCAACCGGGAAGGTCGCGCCGAAGGCGGTGACCGCGTCCGCGTCTGCGGCGAGCAGGGCGATGGGCTTGCCGGCGGGGCGGCCTTTGATGGTGCAGATGCGGGCCACGGCGGCGGGACAGGCCGGATGCGCGGCGATGCCATAGACGGTGTCGGTGGGAATGACGGCCACGCCTGCGGCGCGCAGCAGACGCGCGGCGGTTTCGAGCATGACGGGTGTAGACGGATTCATGGAAGATTTGTACCACACTTGAGATTGAGGCGCAAGGCGTGTAAGATGGTGGACAACAGACGGGAATGGCGGGCGGTATGGCACTCCCCGTGCTGCTTGGAAAGGAACAACATGAGTCAGCGGGTTTTGGTCACAGGAGGCAGCGGATTTTTGGGAATCAACCTCATCCGGCATTTGCGGAACAAGGGGATCTCCGACATCCGCTCGATCGATCTCGTGCCGTTCGATTATGCCGAGAAGGGGCAGATCGATGCCGTCGTCGGCGACATCCGCGATGTGGCGGCTTTGAAGAAAGTGATGGAGGGCGTGACGTGGGTTATCCACACGGCGGCGGCCTTGCCGCTGTACTCCGAGCAGGACATCATGACCACCGATGTGGACGGCACGCGCAACGTGATGGCCGCCGCGCAGGAGGCGGGCGTGGAGCGTGTGGTCATGATCTCCTCCACGGCGGTGTACGGCATTCCGGACCACCATCCGCTTTACGAAACCGACAAGCTGGTCGGCGTGGGGCCGTACGGCAAGGCCAAGATCATGGCCGAAGAGGTGTGCCTCGGGTTCCGCAAGCAGGGGCTGTGCTTGCCGGTCATCCGGCCCAAGTCTTTCATCGGTCCGGAGCGCCTCGGCGTGTTCGCATTGTTTTATGACTGGGCTTACACGGGTCACGGGTTCCCCATGATCGGCAGCGGCAATAACCGCTATCAACTGCTCGATGTGGAAGACCTTTGCGGAGCGATCTGGCTCGCCCTGACGCTGGATAAAGCGCTCGTGAACGACACCTTCAACATCGGCGCGAAAGTGTTCACGACGATGCGCGAGGACTACCAGGCGGTACTGGACGACGCCGGCCACGGTAAGACGATCAGCGGGTTCCCGGCCAAGCCGATGATCTGGGCCTTGCGCTTCTTGGAGATGCTGCACCTCTCGCCGCTCTACAAGTGGGTGTACGAGACCGCGTGTGAGGATTCGTTCGTGAGCATCGAAAAGGCCGAGCGCGTGCTGGGGTATCGGACGGCCTACTCGAACAAGGATGCGCTGGTGCGCAACTACCGCTGGTACGTCGCGAACCTTGACAGCTTCAAGAACGCCTCGGGCATCTCTCACCGCGTGCCTTGGAAACAGGGCATCCTGCGGTTTGCCAAATGGTTTTTCTGAGCCGGATGAATGGTCAAAGGGAAGCGGATGTTTTGAAACTGGAAACCGGGAACTCGAAAATTGCGCGAATCAGGCCCTTCGCATTAGGGTTCTGCCTGTCCATCTTCAGCGCGGCTGTCGCTGAGGAACGCCGGCTCACGAGTCCCGACGGGGCCGTGCAGGCCGTCGTATATGCCACCGTGGAGGGGCAACTGGCCTACACGGTCTTGTTTCACGGCAGAGAGGTGGTCGCGGAATCGCCGATCGGGATGAGGCTCAACGGTTTCGATCTCGGTAAGGTCGGCGCCTTGACGGCGATGAGCGTGCGCGAGGTGAACGAGCGCTATCCGGCGCGCGGGGTTCACGCGGTGGCGCGCTTCGACGCGCTCCAGATGCTCTATAACGTGCAGCCGCAGATCGGGCCGTCCTTCGGGTTGCAGGTGACGGTCTCCAACGAAGGCTTCGCCTGGAGGCTGATCGTGCCGGGCAAGAGCATGTGGCGTGTGGAGGCGGAGACCGCCTGCTGGCGGCTGCCCCCCGAGAGCCGCGTCTGGTTCTTCTGGCGGCCATCGGATGGATGGACGAATGCGCCGCTGAACGATTTGAATAAGGCCTCGCCTCAAGGGCTGTCGCATACACTGGACATGCCGCTCGTGGCGGAGTTGCCGCAGGAGCGCGGCTATGCGGTGGTGGCCGAGGCCGCGCTTTCCGGATACAGCGGCCTGCGGCTGCAGGCGGAATCGGACGGGGCGTTGCGGGGCGTCTTTGCAGAGAAAGAGGGTTTCGCGATCAGCGGCAACTTCCAGACGCCGTGGCGTGTGGTTCTGTTGGCTCCGACGCTGGACGCGTTGGTGAACAGCGATTTTATCACCAGTCTCAATCTGCCGCCCGACCCCACGTTGTTCGGCACGTTCGACTGGATGCGGGGCGGGCGCAGCGTCTGGAGCGGGGTAGGGGGCGATGCCGCCACCCACACGACTGTCGCGGATGAGAAGCAGGTGATCGACTGCGCGGCGCGTTTGAATTTCGAGTTCACCACGCTCGACGAAAGGTGGGAGGCGTGGACGAACGCCTGGGACACTTTGAAAGAGGTGTGCGGCTACGGCCGGGAGCGTAACGTGCGCGTCTTCGTCGGGAAGGATTCGAAGAAAGTGAACCTGCCGGAGAACAACTGGCTGGCGTTGCGGGAGTATTTGGACCGCGTGCAGGCGGCGGGCGCGGCAGGCGTGAAGATCGACGGCCTGAACGGCGAGGACTTGGGCCTGATCGTCTTCGAGGAGCGGGTTTCGCGCGAAGCCGCGCTGCGGAAGCTGATGGTGAACTTCAACGGTTGCCGAAAGGCCTCGGGCGAGAGCCGCACGTATCCCAACGGGTTTGCCTGCGAAACGGATGTGGCGGGGCATGCGGATGGTGCGGCTCTCGCGTTCTCGCATCCGGGGAACACAACGTGGGCGCATCGGCTGGCGGCCGCCTACCTCATGACCTCGCCGCTGCTGGTGATGACTGGGCCTCCGCAACGGCTGTTGGACGAGCCGCGCCTGGCGGCGGTGATCCCGTTCTTGCAGGCGCTGCCCGTCACATGGGATGAGACGCGGGTGTTGGATGGCAGCCGCATCGGCGAATTTTCAGCGTTCGCCCGGCGGACGGGAAACGTGTGGTATGTGGCCATGGTCAACGGCACGGCAAACATGAAGCTGGTTTCGTTCTCGCCGGGCTTCACCGGCTGGCGCCAGGCGAGGCTTTCACAGTTCACGGACGGTCCGGGCAAAGCGGACGAACTTGTGTTTTCCAGCCGTGTGGTTTCGGGTGAGACTTTGCAGATCGTGACGCTGGAACCGGGCGGCGGCTTCGTCGCCAAACTGGAGCGCGAATAGTCTTCCGGCCTTTACACCTTTTGAGCTTTTTTGATCCGCTTACGCTCAATTGGGTTGTCTAAGTATCCTTCGGATTTTTCCAAGAGGTAAAGTTGCTTATAACTTTCCTCTTCCTCTGTTGGAGCGTATTTGCTGAACGCGGAATCGAGGACTGAGCCGTCAAAACCCGGATACAGTGCCGATAAGGGGAATAGGGCGCGTTTGGCCAACTCGAAATACTCGGGATCAATTTCAAACCCGATTGAATCGTAACCGATAACTGACGCGGCAGCCAATGTCGAACCGCCACCCATAAACGGGTCAAGGACAATTCCGTGCCCCAATGGAAGTAAAGCGCGAACAAGAATGCGCATAAGATGCTGTGGTTTGAGCGACGGATGATCGACTATCGCACGTTCGCAAGCTGGGGTCTTGAAACTTCGAATCACATCAGGCAAAGGCTTTCCGCCTTCCAGCATCCGCAACCCACCCGTTTCCCACTTTCTCAAATTCTCAGCGACAGTTTTTTCTGAAATCGGCTTGCGGAAAAGCATCCATGGCTCGTAGTTGCCCCGCGGTGTCACGCACACATCAGGAAATTCTTTTTCAGCGAGTTTGGGACGGTCACCGCCACGAAAGCCATGATAAATGCGTAATAACGTTCCACGATTCTCGTAACCCCCAGCAACCAGTGCGCTTTGCACATACATTTGAAGTGTAGGATTGCCCGCGATTAGAACGTGACCGCCCGGACGGAGTTTGGGCCAGAGCAATGCAGCCCAGCTTTTAAAGAACACCTCGATGTCTTTTCGCTGTTCGGAAGAAAGTACCGTGAACCGAGGCAAGGGGCGTCGCTTGCATCCATCCCAAGATGGCGGCAATCGCCACACCCCACCGTGCCCGGACCGCAGTTTTTTAACTTCACCCGGCGAAAACTCCGTCAAGCCATAGGGGGGGTCAGTGCAAACGGCATGAATGGAATGGTCTTCAAGAGTTCCCATCGAATCCATGCAGTTGCCCAATAGGAGAGTCGGCTTTTTCATTTGTTCAACTATAGTTGAAAGACGGTTAAGGCGTCAAGTGCTACATTCTTTCACATGCCAACACAAGCAAACGCCTTGATCGGTCGCACATTCCGCGCCTTGCGTGAGTCAGCGGGACTCTCACAGGAGAAAATCGCTGAAAAGGCTGGAATTACGTATCAGTATCTATCCGCCGTTGAAAATGGTAAAGAGAATTTTACGGTCGGCGTCTTAGAAACATTAGCGAAGGCTCTCGGCACGGATATTCCGACGCTCATTCAACTGGCGTTTTCAGAGAGAGTTGCAATTCCAGTTGTAAGTCCAGGTTACTTCTGCAACTCCGCGGCCTTACCGCCTAGCCTGACGTTAGAACACCTCGCAGCAGCTTTGAACGCGACGCACAAGGTCATACGGCTCATTAACGAAACGCTGAGAAAAGTGTCGGGGCGACCGTTGTCAGCGTATATCCAACGCAACAACTTCAGCGGTATCGTGTCCAACATCCTGTGTGACTCGTTTTCACGGTTGACACCTTACCGCCACAATCATGATCAGCGTTATCCGGATTTGATCTGTAAAGAGACGCACCCCGAGACAGGTTTAGAGGTGAAGTCCACTGTCAATGCAAACAAGGGTGGGGAAAGTCATAACGGTCACTCAGGATGGCATGTCATCGCGTGCTTTAGTCTCGACGAGAAGTCAGGCGACATCAGATTTATCCAGATTATGTTTGCCGACCTTACTGGACATGGCCAGCCGGGAGCAGACTGGAAACATCAAAGGAGCAAGGTCAATAAAACAACTGGAAGCCAACGTACCGAGACCTACATCACAACGCCGGGAGGAACGGCCAAGTTGCGTCGAGGGACAGTCTATTTGGACACCTCGGTAATAGACACCTCGCGCCGGCGTACTTCAGTTAAGCCAAAGACGAAGCGCAAGACCAAACAGAAAAAGTAAATGTTATTGAGACTGTTGAGAATGGCTGAGCGTCCTCATGTCGCGTGGACTTTGCCGTTCAACACTGTTATGCTCTCCCCTGTCTACGGGTTTTCATGAGTTGTCGGTTCCCGGGTTCGGCTTACAGGGGGCAGTGTGACTCCCCCCGGCTATGAGGCTAGCCGTTAATGGTGACGCATCTGCGTCAGAAGAGGAACAAAATGTCGCGTACGGATTTGTCGGTTGAAACGGCTGAAGAGATTCGCAAACGGGTCTTCGAGGATGCCGGTTTTATGAAAGTGACGCAAGTCGTGCGGCGGGGAGGCGGCACGTTCCGTGTCGGTTTGCGGCCGGTGGTGATTAGGGGTGAAAAGCGGTTTCAAGGCGAGATGACCGAGGAGGGACAGACCACGGTCAAGAATTTCGACTTGGAGGCGGCGAAGAGAGGGCTGGAGGACATGCTGGAGCAGACCGGGCCGCGCGAGCTGCACCTGATGACCGCGACGGGCGATCTGCATGTGCGGGTCACCAAAAAGGGCAAAGCGCTCGAATCGCGCAGCGCGAAGATGGAGCGTGCGGTGGACGAACAGCCCGGACACGACCGCGTCAAGCGCCAGCCGCTGACCTCGTTCGATTCCGTCGCGTTGTTGAAGGCGATCGACATCGCTGACGCGGACGGGCGGATCAAAGCCTCCATGCGCGGCAAGTACGATCAGGTGAACGAGTTTCTGAAGGTCATCGACTCTGTCGTTGCCGAGAAGCCCGAGAAGACCTTGAACATCGTGGACTGCGGGTGCGGAAGCGCCTATCTGACCTTCGCGGTCTATTTCTATCTGACCTATGCCCGCGAGTTTGAGGTGCGCGTGTGCGGCATCGACCTCAAGCCCGAAGTGATCGCCAAGGCGCGCAACATGGCGCAGAATCTGGACGTGTCCAATCAGGTGACTTTCATCGAAGGCGACATCGCGACCAGCGAGCCGGGTTTCGAGCCCGACATCATGCTGAGCCTGCACGCGTGCGACACGGCCACGGACGAGGCGCTGGCCCGGGGCATCGAGTGGAAGTGCCGCTATCTGCTCTGCGTGCCGTGCTGCCAGCACGAGCTGCACAAGACGCTGAAAGAGGGCGGACCGATGCAGGCGATCATGCGGCACGGCATCCTGCGCGAACGGCTGGCGGACTTGCTGACCGACACGTTCCGGGCGCAGATCCTGCGGGTGCTGGGGTTCCGCGTGAACGTGATGGAGTTCGTTTCCGCCGAGGCTACGGCACGCAACGTCATGCTGAAGGCCGAGTTCTGTGTCAAGCCGGGGCAGGCGCCGGCGATCAGCGAATACCTCGAACTCCGCGATTTCTGGAAAGTGACGCCGTGGTTCGAAACGCGCATGGCGCGGCTGATGAACAAATACCTCTCGCGCTATTAAACGCGACCGTCCTATTTCGGTTCGACGAAGGGACCGATGTAGGACGTGGCCACAACCACATCGTCATACCACTTCTTGTTCTCGCGGATGGTGTTGCTCTTGATGTGCAGATCCACCTGCGCATAGTTGATCTTGAGCGCGTCGGTGTCCCGGAGCCGGAGGTTGCCGAAGTCCGCAACCAGTCTGCCGTCCAACCAACCGGCGATTCGGCCGTCGCGCTGGCCTGGCGTGTTCGCCTTGAGCATGAATTCGAAGCAGTGCCAACGGTCGAGTTCGGGCATGATGTCGGGCCGGGCCGTGAAGTGCTCTCCGAAGGCGCCGGGCTTGTACGAGAAGGGCAGGACCTTGCCCGACGGGAAGAAGTGATCGCCGTAGTCGGAGCGCTGTTCGGGATGGTAGCAATAGACATTCAACTCGCCCGGCGAGGGTGTCGCCGCGTCATCCCGCCAGTCCTCGAAGCTCGCGATGAACTTGTTTTTTCCATCGGCCAGAATGCCGGGTGTGGCAAAGGGCAGACCGGGTGAAAGGGCGGAAAGAACCGCGCCGTTATGACTCGATCCGAGCTGGTCGAAACCTTTCCCGAACTTCGAGTAGTAACGAATGAAGATGACATCATGGCCGGCTTTCAAGTGCTTTACGAGGGAATTGCTGACTTCGGCCTCCTGCTTCGGCACGGTGAATTCCAGCGCCTTTTTTCCGCCATGCACATTCGCGCGCCCGTCAACGATCCGAATGTTATCAGCATGGAACACGTTGTCCCATTTCTGCTGCGGGGTCCCCGATTCAAAGTCGTCATGAAAAAGGACAGAAGGGTCCCTGTCGATGTCCTGATCGCCCGGATACTTCGCCGCGATGCCCTCATTGGACTCCGGCAGCGCTACGGGGCCTGACACCTGAACATCGCCTGCAAGGCCCGCTGCCGCACACAACACGAGCATCAGACAGGGCAAGTTGCTATGTGTCTGCGGGATGCTCATAGGTGTCCTCCTGCTGGAATTATTGCGCGTAGACCTCGAGTTCGCAGAGCTGGGCGGCGTTGGGATAGACGGGACTGGCGCTCTCGCGGATAACGAAGCGCACGGTGTCGGTCTCCACCGCGTCGAAGGCCGCCTGGGCGGTCTTCGGCTCGCGGTTGTTGTCACACGTGAAGACGGTCTTGTAGGCGTCGCCGACCTTCACCTGAACGTCGAATTTCGCGGCATAACCGGAAGGGTCGGCGAAACGGGCGATCACATGGTTCACCTTGGCGAGCTTGGCCAACTTCACTTCGGCACAGTGCGGCATGGGGGTCAGTGCGGAATGCCAGCGGGTTTTTTCGAAGTCGGAGGTGCTGATGGCGCCGTCGATGAGCTTTGCCGTACAGCCTTCTGATCCGGGAAGCTCACTGTCCGCAAGGGCTTTCGCGCCGCGTGTGGCGAGCGCGAGGTTGTCGCCGCGCACCGGCTCGGTGAGGGCGGGCTTCATGTTCAGGCCGGCGAGCCGCTCTTCGTCGGAGACCGGGTCGGTCATGCGGTTCTCCCAAAGTATGGGACCGCCCCATTTGCCTGTGGTGACAAGGTCGAGGTCGCCGTCGCCGTCGATGTCCACCGCCACGATGTTGAGGCTTGCGCCGACGCCTTCGTCATAGGAGATGACGTGCTTGCGGAAGATGGGGTTCGGACCGGGGGTGAAACGGTAATAGAAGATGCATTGTTTGCCGAATTCGTCGGGGTCGCCGCCGTTGTGGGCCATATAACGTTTGCCGGTGATGATTTCCTTGTTGCCGTCGTTGTCGATATCGGCGAAGGCGAGGTAATGGGCCTGCGACCAAGTGTCGTCGATGGTGTGCTGCTTCCAGGTGATGGCGCCGTCCGCTCCGCGCTGCTGCTCGTACCAGAAAATGCCGTACTTGTGGGCTGAACTCACGATGATGTCGTTAAGGCCGTCCTTGTTCACGTCGAAGACGATGATGTTGGAGGTGTGGTCCACCTTGCCGTCCTTGTCGCCGAGGGCGATGGGATGCTCGATCCAGGTGCCGTTGCGGGGATCTTTTGGAGCCTCGAACCAGACATCGGGACGGACGATGTCGGGGCGGCCGTCGCCGTTGATGTCGCCCGCGCCCGCACCGAGCTGATTGCTCTTGTCTGACACGAGGTGACGCACAAGGGCGGGTGCCCCGTTGGTGTCTTTGCCGACTTCATACCAAACCGTCTTCTGCGATTGCGGCAGGAACTCCAGCGCCTTGCCGTCGCCGTCGATGTCCTCGAGTGTGCCGGTCTCGTGGTTGCCCAGTTTGTCTATGACATGCACGGGCCAGTCGCGGTCCGTGGCGGGGGAGTTCTCGAACCAGAACGAGGTCTGCGAGAACCAGCCGCCGGCGACGATGTCGGGCCTCCCGTCCTGGTTCACGTCGAGGACGAGGTTCATGAAGTCGTCGTAATAGCCTTTGCCGTCCTCGCCGACCGAACCGTCGATGCTGCGGATCTTGACGGGTTTCCAGTCGGGCGCGAGGTAGAGGAAGTTACCTGCCACGATGTCGAGCTTGCCGTCGCCGTTGAAGTCGGCGACGCCGCAGGCTTCCGAGCGGAAGGTCCCCAAGCGGTGCGGGACGAAGGTGAGGGGTGTCAGCAGCGAGCCGGGGGCTTTGTCGGGCAGATCGACGGGTGTTTTCAGGGCGAGGACGCGGAGCGACTTCAACGCGTCGCCTTTCAGCGCGTCGTCGGAGAGATACCGCATGAGTGTGGCGACGGCTTCCGGAGTGGGGACCGTGCGCCACGCGGCGATCAGCAGAAGCGTTTCCTCTTTGCGGGTGACGAGCGTCCCGGCCTGCTTCAGCATGGCGGCGCGTGCGGCCTGGTCCGGCTCCTTGCTGATCAGGCGGATGTAACCGCGCAAAGCGAGAATGCGGAGGCTGTTGTTCGGATGGGCCTTGGCCTGTTCGAGAAGCGCGGGTGCGGCGGGCAGCTCTTTCCAATCGGCGAGGACGCGCAGGGCGTCGCCGGCCACGTCGGGGCTTGTGTCCTTGAGCGAGGCCTGCACGAGGGGCAGGCCGGCGGGAACGCCAGCGACGCCGAGAGCCAGAAGCAAGGCGCGGCGCGTTTCGGGATCAGCGGAGGCGAGGAGGGGCTTGATCGCGGCGGTTGCGGCTTCGGGGTACTGGCGCGAGAGGGCGGAGAGCGCTTTTTCGGCGGCGCGCTTCTCTTTCGCGTCCGAAGCTTTAGCCACGGCGGAGAAGAGGGGCGCGAGCTGTTTCTCGCCCGCGAGTTCGGTGAGCGCCTGGAACGCGGCGGTGCGGACGGCGGGATCTTTATCGGCGAGGTCCTTGACGAGGTGCGGGGCAGCCTCCGGCGTTTTGCGGAAGGTGACGACGCCGATCAGCAGGGTGCGGGCGTGCGCGTTGCCGTCGCGCTTGCCGAGCGCGCGGACCAGGCAGGCGTCGGTTTTTGGGTCGGCGAGTTTGATGAGGCTCATGCGTGCGGCGTCGGCGAGCGCGGCGTCGGCGTGGCCGAGCAGGTCGATCAGGGCGGGCGCGTCTTCGGCGGAGCCGACGGCGCCGATGCCTGCGGCGGCGATCAGGCGTGCGGGGCTGTCGGCCTCGTTCTCCAGCGCGGCGCGCAGCAAGGGCGCGGCGGCGGTGTTTTTGGACGCGACGAGCGCGCTGGTCAAGGCGAGGCGGCCTTCTGCCGGCAGGGCCTTCATCAGCTTGGAGCCTTGCTTGGCGAGGACTTTTTCAGGGAGCTGCGCGGCCAGGCGGGCGGCGGTGCCGCGCCATTCCGGCGAGGCTTGGCTGAGGCCTTCGGTCAACAGCAAGGTGGTGTTGCCGGTGTCGGCGCGGACCAGCCCCGTGAACGCGGCCAGGCGGATGTTGGCGGGCCGTTCGGAGCGGTAGAGGCGTGTGTAGAGGGCGACGGCCTGTTTGTCATCTTTGCGGGCGAGCAGCGTCTCGGCGGCGGCGAGCAGGGCGTCGGCGCTGGCGGCGTCTGCCGGAGCCGCGGCGAGGGCCGTGAGCGCGGCGGGTGTGGCGGTGTGCCCGAGGTAGTGCAGGGCCGCCGAGTGGACCGGTTCGGGCTGCGCGATCAACGCGACGGCCTGAGCCTCGGCGGCGGCGTCCGCGCGGCGCGCCAGGGTGTCGAGCAGTCCGGCCTGTTCGCGTCCGGTCGCGGTGGCGAGTGCCGCGCGCAAGGCGGCGTCGGCCTCCGGGTGGCGCAAGGCTTCGAGCAGGAAGCAGGCGCTGTCGAAGGTCTCGCGCCGCTTGAGCAGGGCGGCGAGCTGCGGAACCGCGGCCGGTGTCGCGGAGACAAGGAGGGTTTGCCGAGCCGTGTCCTTTTCGGCAGGCGAGCCGGAAACGAGGGCCTGAATGAGTGCGGCCTCGTCAGCGAAAAGGGAAGCTGAGGCGAAAAGGAGAAAGAAGGATGAGACCCGGAGCTGGCCGACTGCCGACTGCCGATGGCCGCTTGAATGATGTGTGCGCATGGGGAAGACCTCTGTGTTTAAAAGGGGAGATGAGTGGCATCGGCTCAGATGCGCCAAGGGGCACGGCACGTGCGGTTGATCAGGCGGTTGGCCTCCGCGTCTTTCGCGAAGGTCAGGGTCGCAGGGTCAAACGCGAGTTCACGCTTCAGATGGTAGGAAATGGTGGCCGCGTGGCAGCAGACGTGGGAGAAGTGGAGCGAATCCGGCGGCGCGGAGGACGTCTTGCGCGATTTGACGCAGGCGATGAACTCTGCGGGATGGGCGACCGGGCGCATCCAGTCTTCGGTCTGGACCTTGCGCGATTCGAGCAGGGTGGGCGAGGACACGTAAATCTCGCCGGAGTCGTCGGTCTCGACCCAGCCCGCGTCGCCTTCGAAGCGGACGGCGCACGAGTTGCGGAAACCCTGCTGGCGCATGACGAGCTTGACGCCGTCGGCATAAAAGGCGTTCAAGGTCGTGTCGTTCTCCGGCACATAGCGCACGGGTGCGGTGTTCTCGCGGCCGAGGGTGAGCTGACAGAGGTCGACGGTGTGGCTGCCCCATTCGGTGAGGTCGCCGTGGAAGTCATACTCGCCGTGCCAGGTTTGAAGGTACTTGACATTGAAGGGCCGCCACGGTGCCGGGCCGAGCCACATGTCCCAGTCCAAGGTGTCCGGATCGGGTGTGGCCTCGGTGGGGAGATAGTGGTTGACGGCGGATTGGCCCATGCCGGCCATGCCGGCATGGAGCGTGTGGAGACGCCCGAGCCGTCCGCTCTTGGCGAGGGCCATGGCGGTGACGAAGTTGCCGACATTGCGGCGCTGGACGCCGCCCTGATAGACGCGCTGGTAACGGTTGGCGGCGGCCGAGACCGCCTCGCCCTCGCGCATGGAGAGGGCAATGGGTTTTTCGCAGTAGACGTCTTTGCCCGCCTGCATGGTGCGGATGGCGAGTTGGGCGTGCCAGCGGTCGCTGGTGGCGATGTAGAGCGCGTCGATGTCGGGGCGTGCGAGCAGATCGCGGAAATCGCGGAATGCGGTGCAGGCGGTGTCTTTGTTGTACGCGTCGACGGTCGTTTTCGCGCGGTCGCGGCGCTCTTTGACGACGTCGCAGACGGCGAGAATGCGGACGTCGTTCTGGTTCATGAAAACGGGAAGAAGCTGGGAACCGCGGCCTCCGATTCCCACGATCCCCATGGCGACCGTGTTCGACGGACGGGCTACGTCGGCGCGTACGCGAGTGGCCAGCGTGGCGGCTGAAAACGCGGCGGCACGGATCAGGAATCCGCGGCGGCCGATAGAACCGGCTTGCATCATAATTCACCCCTTTATCGTTGGCAGAGTATACGCCATATGATTTTCAGTGTCTTGTAAATCCCGCAAAAAAATGTGTAGTAAATCCGCACGTTCTCTCTTTCTGTGCGGTACGGCAAGCGGCACGGGAGGGGCTGGCGTGGCATGACATTTCTGTCACTGTCGGATATGTGAGGGCGACTTACAAAAATGACGGAATTTGAATTCTGTGGATTCAAGAGGATGCGCAGTGAACAGTTTGTGCTGGGAGTTGAATCACGAATAATCTAATATTCAACACTTTAAGAGAGTTGGCATATCGTGTGCTTATGATCAAACACCTGCCGCGCAAGTAGGCAGTTAAACCAAAGGAGAACAAATGAAGAAACTGTTGTTTATGGCTGTGGCCATGGTCGCCATCGCCTCTGTTGTGTCGGCCCAGGACGTTGCGGCACCAGCCGCCCCTGCGGCGGTCGCCAAAGAAGAGAGTCCTGATACGGGGTTCTCGTTCGCCGCTACGATGGACGTCTACTCGGCTTATGTCTGGCGCGGTCTCGTGGTGAATGACCGTCCCGTGTGGCAGCCGGGCGGCACGGTTTCGTATAAGACAGGTGAATACGGGACTTTTTCGGCTAACGCGTGGGCTAACTTCGACATGACGGATCGTATGGGCCATACCCAATTCGGCGGATTAAGCGAGATCGACTACACGGCGAGCTATGCGATCGACGTGGGGCCCGTCTCTCTGTCGGTTGGACACATCTGGTACACCTTCCCGAGCGTGTCGGACTCCGCTTACGGAACCAGCACACGTGAGGTTTATGCCACGGCGCAATACAACAACGACATTGTGAACCCGTTCGTGAAGGTCTATTACGATTACGAATTCGCAGACGGTTTCTACGGCAATGCCGGCGTCAACAAGACGGTCAAACTTTCGGATCAGATCTCGGTCGGTTCCGAAGTGTCCGTGGGTGCCGGAGACTCGGATTACATGGGCGCGTACTTCGGTACGGATGGCTCCGGCCTCGTCGACTTCAACGCGGCGCTGTTCGCCTCGTACTCGATCACGGACCACATCTCCGTTGGCCCGCGTTTGGCCTGGATGTCGGTGCTTGACGGTGACGCCCGCGACAACGTGGATCACCAGGACCTCCTGTGGGGTGGCGTGAACCTCTCCGCTTCGTTCTGAAGAGTGTAGGCGCGGCAGGTGCCGCGTGTTACAAAAAGAGCCCGCGCGACGACGGTCGCGCGGGCTCTTCTGTTGTTCTCTGTTAGCGCGTGGCGTCCATCACGCCGCGGAAGTAGCCGACAGACTCGGCGATGCCCGGCAGCGGATCGGACATGTCTTTCTCGTACTCCAGGCTGCACACGCCGCCGTACTTGATCTTGCGGAGCGCGCGCACGACCGCAGGGAAGTCGATGGCGCCGCGCGGCAGCTCGATCCCCGAACCTTTCTTGGTGGCTTCCGTCACGTTCTTGATGTGGACGTCGTGGATGCGGTCCGCAAAGTCGATGAGGGCTTTGACCGGGTCCTTGCCGTCGCGGAACTGATGCCCGATGTCCAGGCAGAGCCCGACGCGCTTGTCCATGTCCTTGATGAGCTCAATGCCGCTTTCGGCGTTGGGGAAAAGCTCGGGCATGTCCGGTCCGTGATTGTGGATGGCGTACTTGATGTCGTACTCCTGCACCTTGGCGTTGACCAGTTTCAGCAGCTCGGGCGAGGCCGTACGCTTCTTTTCGACCATTTTGAACGGCACGCCGACCAGCGTTTTCACGCCGACCAGCTTGGCATAGGCGAAGGCCGCATGGACCTCCTCTTCGCTGCCCATGTAGATGGGGCCGACGCCATAGCCGGTGACTCCGAAACTCTTGCACTTCTCGTGGAACGCGGCGATCTCTTCGGCGGTGCTCTTGAGAGGCAGGTGGAAATCCTTGATGCACAGATAATGCACATCGATTTTCTTGAGCATTTCGAGGGTTGTGTCGAGCTTGAACTTGTTAAAGGTGAACCCCGCGATGCCGAGGCGGAAGGTGTCCTGCGGGTTGCCGGTTGCGGCTTCCGCCTGTTGCGCATGTGCCGCACCGGTGAAGAGGACGGGTACGCTGGCCGCGGCAGCCAGTCCGAGTCCGGCCTGTTTAAAAAATGAACGCCTCGAAGTCATTGGAACCTCCCATGTTTGAAAAACGCTTATGTAAACCCGACCGGACGCAAAGTCAAGCGCAATAAGCGTTCTTGGGGCCAAGGTCAAGTTGGCGGTCTGCGGATGATCGGCGTTAAGAGGTGTCGTAGACGCGTTGTAGACGGAGAAAGGGTTCTGTGGTACATTGACGGCTGTGTCTGTACGTTGACGAGGATGACCGATCAACAGGCGCGTAAAGCGAGGTGCCATGAACAACAGGCATAGTCAAAAACCGTATTTCTTTCTGACGCTTCTCCTGGCCTGCGCGGCCTTTCGCAATACCGGCCGCGCGAATGCCGCGGACTCGGATTCTGCCTATGTCAGAAAAACATCCTGGGCCGAGACGATGTCGGCCACCCGCGCGAAAAGCATCCGGCTCGCGGGCCCGCAACCGGAAAGCACGGGGCCTGTTTTCCGCCCCTACGACAGCGGAACAATCGCAGGCGACGGCCCGGCCCGGCACATCTCCCTGAACGTCACTGGCGTAAAGACACTGCGCCTGATCGCAATCTGCGAACAGGGCACGGCAAACTGCAACATCTGGGGCGAACCCAGGCTGATCGCAAAAGACGGCACAGAAACCCGCCTGACCGTCATCAAGCCCGTGTCTGTAAAACAAGGCTGGGGATCCATGCTGACCGACGCCAACTGGCAGAATCACCCGCTGCAGGTCGGCGGGCAGAAATTCCAGTACGGCATCTGGATCCACGCCGACAGCGAAATCGCTTACACGCTCGACGGCAAGTTCGAACGGTTTGAGGCATTCGCCGGCGAAGACACGGACCGCGCAAACGGCAGACTGCGATTCAAGGTGCTGTCGTCCGAGGGAATCAAACTGCCGCCTTCCTGGGCGGATATCACTGGCGACTTTCCAGTCCAGTCAGGCTGGCTCCTGAAAGATGCGGGCGAATTCGGAATTGCCGACTGGTTTATATACCGGACCGATGCCCAGACCGAACAGAATTTCATTGACCGTGCCATCAAGCAGGTTGCACCTCTTGGCCGCGCGCTTGAAGACGAGCTTGACGCTCTTTGCAGGGCAAAAGTCCCTCCCGGTGACCCCAGGTGGCTCGACCTTTACGGCCGCGCCTGCCGCTACCGCGAAGGCATGGCTATCGTCAACAGTATCGGACCCGACGACAAAGCCGACTTCGAAAAGGAACTGGAAGCCCTGATGGCCGCCAAGGTTCCTGCCGAAGATGCCAAATGGCGTGAATTCGCCCGGCGTACGGTCAAGTTCGTAGAAACTGAAGACCAGTTCGGCGCTATCGCGCATGACATCTCGCAGCGTGCCACCTTCAACACCTTTGCCCCTGAAACGTTCAGAACCGAATCGCTCATACTCGCAGCCGACCGCGACCCAACCGATGTGGTTCTCCGACGCACCGCAGCGCTGCTCGCTGATCTCAAGAAGAACCTTGCGGCCGATATAACCGATTCATTCACACAACAACTGGCAGACCTCCAGAAGAAAGGCGCTGACACCGCCGTTACCGACACAAAAGCCCGGCGTACACTTTTCGGCAACGCCTGCGCTCTCCGCCGCCAGATCGCCTTCAGCAATCCGCTGCTGAATTTCGACAAGCTGCTTTTCATCAAGCGGCACCGGGCCGTATACGATCACATGTGCGACCAGTTCTACGGCATTGCCGCTGCGCCGGGCGGCGGCCTCTTCATACTGGACAACCCGTTCGGACCGGACCCGCACGTTCGCGACGTGCTTGCCAACTCCACCGTCGAAAAAGGAAAACTGAAGGGCACGAAACTCTGGGGCGGCCCCACGCAAACCCCGACCGTCTCCTACGACGGAGGCTCCAGGCGGTCCGGAACCGATACGGGCGGATCATTCCTGTCGCCAAGCCTGTCGTATGACGGGAAAACAATTCTTTTCTCTTATGTCGAGAACACGGGCGAGCCGACGCAGTCCCTTCACACCGACCCCGCCAGGGGACACTGGGACGAGGGGCGCGCCTATCACATCTTCAAGGTCAATGTTGACGGCAGCGGACTGCAGCAGCTCACCGACGGATCGTGGAACGACATCGATCCCTGCTGGCTGCCGAACGGCCGGATCGCGTTCATCACTGAACGCCGCGGCGGCTACCTGCGCTGCGGACGGGCCTGCCCCCTTTACACCCTGTTCGACATGGCCCAGGACGGGAGCCGGATCAATGAATTGAGCTTCCATGAGAGCAACGAGTGGAACCCGAGCGTAACCCACGACGGCCGCATCATCTACACGCGCTGGGATTACGTGGACCGGCATGGCTGCGTTGCACATGGTCCATGGATCACGACGCTGAACGGAACTGACTCACGTTCGGTCCACGGTAATTTCGCGCCCCGCCCGCTCCGGCCCGACATGGAAGTCGAGTTCCATGCCATACCCAACTCCCACAAGTACGTGGCGCTCGCGGCGCCGCATCACGGCCAAGCGTTCGGGTCGCTGATCGTAGTGGACCCCCGCATCCCGGACGATGACGCCATGGGGCCCGTCAAGCGGCTTACACCCGACGTCGGTTTCCCCGAAAGCCAGGGCGGACAGGAAGCATACGGGTCGCCCCATCCCCTTTCAGAAGACTACCATCTGTGCGTTTACGACGCAGGGAGGCATGCGCCCAGCGCCAGGGGGTCAGGAGGACGCTACGGCATCTACCTTGTCGACAGTTTCGGCAACAAGGAACTGATTTACCGTGACCCCGGCATTGGCTGCATGACGCCCATCCCGCTGCGCCCGACACCCCTGCCGCCGGTCACCAAGCCGGCAAGCCTGGCTGGCGCCGAACCCGAAAACATCCACCCGAACGCGCCTGGCGAAGCAACCATGGCCGTTGTCAACGTTTACGACAGCATCGCCCCATGGCCCGAAAACATGAAGATCAAGGCGCTCCGCATTTATCAGCTGCTCCCGATGTCTGTCCCTTCGGGCGGTCCGCCGCACCAGACAGGCCGGCAGATAGCCGAAGCCGGCGATTCTGTCGTGCCCTGCCGCTGGGTGCTCGGGACTGTACCGATCGAAGCCGACGGCAGCGCATATTTCGTTATACCGGCTTATCGCGAGGTCTTCTTCCAGGCTGTTGACGAAAAAGGAATGGCCGTCCAGTCAATGCGTTCGGCCACATACGCGCGCAAAGGCGAACGACTGGTGTGCCAGGGCTGCCATGAGCCCAAGAACCGCACACCGGAACAGAACAAGCCGACGCCACTGGCCCTGAAACGCGCGCCATCGACACCCACTCCTGATGTCAGCGGCTCCAAGCCGTTCAGCTATCCCCTGCTTGTCCAGCCGGTCCTGGACCGCAACTGCGTTGCCTGCCATGACAAGAACAAGGACAAGAAGGCGCCGAACCTGAACAAAGAACCGTTCGCCAACAACTGGTACGCATCCTACAACAGCCTGATCAATTTCGCATACACCAGCTACGGGGCAGGCGGCGACTGGAAGAGTCCAATGTTCTACCAGACCACACCCGGAAAGTTCGGCGCTCGCGCCACCAGGCTCTACGAAATGCTCACCAAGGGACATCATGACGTCAAACTGTCCGATGAAGACATGCACAGGATCACGCTGTGGCTGGACTCCTCTTCAATGTTCTACGGAGTGTTCGAAAAGGAAGGCGGAGAAGCCCAACTGCGCGGCGAAATAGCAAAGGCGACGCTGGAGTAGGATACGGCGCGAGACTCTGTCCCTCGCCCTCGCTCCGGCCGGTCGGTCGAGTGGGCGCTCCGAACAGTGAAGGCTCATTCCAGCCATTACTGGGCTTGATTGAAATCCTGATAAAGCTTAGACCAAACCTTTTCCCGCTCTTCACGGGCTTTCAATATCCCATACTCCTGCACGCGACTTTCGTCATCTTTCGCGGCAAGCTGACGCAGCTTCTCCAGCATGTCGCGTCTTGTCTGGTTGTTGTTCTGTGCCAGGCTGGCTTCCAATTCCTCGATGGCTACGGTCGAGTTCAATTTGGGCTCCTGGACGATGCGCCACTCGGTCTCCAGCGCGTCGATCTCTTCCCGCACCTGCCGGGCCTGCACAAGCGCCGTGCCGTCTTTGACCGCCAAGAGTTTCGTGTCGAGGGCCTTGCGGCTGTTCAGGAACCTCTTCCTTGCTTCGACGCGGGCGCGCTGTGCCGGAGTGGCGGGAGGGTCTTCCTTGTCGATCGCGGCGAGCTGTTCGTCCGCATCTTTGATCCGCTCAAGGCTCTCGTTTTGCAGCCCCTTCAACTGCTCCTGCAACTCCGCCAACTGTTCAGCCTCCGCTTTTTTCTGCTCCAAGATTTCCTTCTGTTTTTGAAGATCGGCAATTTTCGCGTCCACGTCATCGATTGTGAGGTTGACCTCCTGCGCCGGCTTTTCGGCCGGAGCCGCCTTGTCCTGCGCCCAACCGTTCATCGACACTCCCGCCAGCACCGTCATCACCGCCATCGTCATTTTTCCGGTCGTCTTCATGTTCAATTTTCTCCATCAGTTCAGGTTTGTCCTCGCGGTTCCAACGTTTATTGGAAACTGCAGTGCGCATGCGTTAACCACACCATCAATTGCGCATTACATTTTCACAAGTTGACTTTAAAATCAAGCGAAATCGGGGAAAAGCGACGGTGAGGCGGTGAGGGTGCGTGTGACTATTTTTATACATATGCGATGATTGATGTGGAGCTTCCTGCGGATGCGACCCTGAAGTTGCTGAGCGGGCAGGGGATGCGGAGTGGAGAGTCGATTATATTCTGATGGGTAACGATGATCTGGGATTGAAACCGGAATGGAAGGCGTGGCGGCAAATTGATAAAATGATCCCGATGAATTCGTGGCACGAGCAAACATCAGGAGAATCATGAGTCGAACAAAGCGCATGCGTAGGCGTCCCTGCCTGAAGGTTCCGACAGGCTTGGGCTGTTTCATGGCAGTTGCCCTGCTCTGCCGCGCCGCGGACAAACAGCCTGTGGATTTCATCAATCCGATGATCGGGGCGAGCACCAGCGTGGAGTTCGGCGAAGGCAAGACCTTCCCCGGCGCGGCGCGGCCTTTCGGACTGGTGCAGCTCAGCCCCGACACCATCACCGGCGGTGACCACACCTCGGGCTATTCCTGGGAACATCCCACGATCGAGGGGTTCAGCTTCACCCACATGACAGGAACGGGCTGGTACGGCGATCTGGGCAATCTGCAGATCATGCCTACAACCGGACCCTTGCAGACCAAGCGCGAGGACAACGCCTCGCCGTTCACTCACGACGACGAGATCGTTCAGGCGGGCTATTATGCGGTGGGGCTCAAACGCGCCGGCATCCGGGCGGAGATGAGCGCCGCACCCCGCGCGGGCATGCTGCGCTTCACCTATCCCCAGGCCGGTCAGGGCCGCATCCAGATCGATCTGGCGCGGCGCATCGGCGAAACCGCGCGTTGGAAAAAAGCCAGCAAGCAGTCGGTCACCGTAGTCGACGACCGCACGGTCTCCGGCTGGATGTACTGTCCATATGAGGACGGCGGGTGGGGGCATGGTGACGGAAGATGCACCTATACCGTACACTTCTATCTGCAGTTCAGCAAAGCGCCCGCCGCGTTCGGGATCTGGGACAAGGACCAGGTGTTCCCCGGCAAGAAAGCCCACGAGGGCCGCGACGTGGGCTTCTATGCTGAATTCGATACCGCGGCGGGCGAGCAGATCCTGTGCAAGTCGGGCATTTCGTTTGTCAGCGTGGAAGGCGCCAAGGCCAATCTCGCACATGACATTGACCACTGGGATTTCGATCGCCTGCACCGCGAGTCGCGTGCGGCGTGGGCGCAGGCGGTGGACGGTCTGGATGTGGAGGGCGGCACCGCTGTGCAGCGCGAGGCTTTCTTCACGGCCCTCTATCACGTCATGATCGACCCCCGCGCCGTCGCC
>JANYBJ010000111.1 GCA_025360845.1 bacterium | reverse complement strand
ATGATGGTGCGTATTGTCTCGATGCTGGCGGGCTTGATACGCAGCACGTCCGCTGAGCGTATTCATGAGGAACCGGTCGAATATGAGGCCGGCAACCGGCGGTTAGCGGATTAGGATTACGATTACGATTACGATTAGGATTAGGATTACGATCAAAAAGGGTATCCACCAACAGAACTGCCATGCGCCCGGGCTGTACGGCATCTCGGCTTGCTTTCAGAACGGGGGTGCGGTATGTTTCGCGGCATGGGGCTGAAGCGCGTCATCTCTCTCTTTCTTTTGGCAACCGGTTGCGGATTCGCGTCGGGTGCGGAACCGGTCACCGTCACCTTTCTGCAGGGATATGACCCCGACCTGCCCGAAGGTCCGGTCACGCGGCAGATCCTCAAGCTCGCGCAGCAGGAGCCGCAGCTCGATCCGCAGAAGTGGGGCGGGCTCACGCTGCCCGGCGCGGGCGGGCGGGCGCCCTTCATGCTCTCGCTCGCGGGCGGCTCCGCGCCGGACATCTACTACTGTTGGTTCCACATCATCCGGCACGACATCGAGCAGGGCTTCATCTATCCCCTCAACGAGTGGATCGGCGACGATGTAGACGGCGACGGCCAGATCAGCGACGCCGAGGCGCGCTGGCCGGGCTGGAAGAGCGTGCCGCCGCTCTGGCGCCAGGTGGCGACCCGCAACGGCAAGGTCTACGGCGTGCCGATGGCGGGCGTCTGGTACTACGGGATCGTCTACCGCAAGGACCTGGTGCGGCAGGCGGGCGTGGACCCCGAGTACATCCCCGCCACGTGGGACGAGTTCTACCGCTGGTGCCAGCGCCTCACCTTCCCGGGCAAGCAGGTCGCGGGCGCGAAGGTCCAGCGCGGCCAGCGCGCGTTCGGCGCGGAGAACCGGCCGTGGGGCTGGCTGCCGTGGATGCAGGCCGCGGGCGGCTCGCCCGTCGTACACGTGCGGATCTCGCCGGCCACCGGCAAGGCGTACCGCTTCGCGATGGAGGAGACGCGCTTCGTCGCGCCGGACACCGGCGAGGACCTCTCGAAGGTCGAGGGCGTCTGGCAGGCCGATTTCGACTCGCCCGAGGCGATCGCGGCTGCGGCGTTTTTCCACCGGCTCACGTGGTCGCCGTGGGTCCGCGACCCGCAGACGCAGGAGCCGGTGGACGTGACGCCCGCCGACCTCGCGGCGGGCCGCGTGACGCTGGCCGACGGCCGCGTGGTGGCGTTCGGCGCGGCCGATGTGATCAAAGGCGTGGTGCGCGCGCTGCCGCGCCTGACGCAGGACCTGCCGCAGCTCTTCGCGCAGGGCGAGGTGGTGGCGCTTTTCTCCGGCGCGGAGCTGGTGGAGCAGCTGACGCGCGACCTCAACCTGCCGCCGGACATGGTGGGGATCATGCCCTTCCCCGCCGCGAAGCCGGGCCTGAAGCCGGTTTTTCAGGCGCACAAGCACTTCTACAGCATGACCGAAGGCGTGGCGCGCCGTCCCAAGGCCGAGCGTGATCTGGTGTGGAAGTGTGTGGAGCAGCTTGCGAGCGAGGCGGTGAACGACGAGACGGTCAAGCAGAAGGTCTTGGAGGGCCATGCGCGCTGGTGTACGCCTTCGGATCTCACGCGCCTGGGATTCACGGAGTATCTGGAGGAGGTCCCGGCCGGCATCCGCAAGAACTATGAGCGGATCGCGAGCGGCGAGATCCTGGCGCGCACCGAGCCTTACGCGGGTTTCTGGCAGGCGGTGTCGGACCTGATCGACCGCCGTCTGCTGGGGCTGCTGCTGGCGGACACGGGCGAGCGCTTCGACTACGCGGCCGCGCTGCGGGGCATCAACGACGACGCCAACCGCGGGCTGATGTTCCGGGCGTCGAAAAAGATGCTAGACCGTCAGCGCCCGACGGCGCGGGTGATCTTCGGCGTGGCGGTGATGGCGGCGTTGGTGTGTGGGTGGATGCGAAGAAAGTTAGGAGTGAGGTGTGAGGAGTTAGGAGTTGGAGAGAAGAATTCCGATGGAGGGCGAGCGTCCTCGCGAGCCGAGAAGGGCGCGGACGGTTCCCGCGTCCGGCTCGGCTTCACGCCGTGGCTGATGCTGGCGCCGGCGCTGCTGTCGATCGCGGTGTGGAGCTACTACCCGCTCATCCGCGGCGCGGTGATGGCGTTCCAGGAGTACAAGATCGTGGGCGAGACGCGCTGGGCGGGGCTCGACAACTTCATCCTCGTGGCGACGGATGCGGGCTTCTGGGCGGCGTGGGGGCGGACGCTGGAGTATGTGGGGCTGGTGCTGCTGCTGGGCTTTGTGACGCCCGTGCTGCTGGCGCTGATGCTCGCCGAGATTCCGCGCGGCAAAATCTTTTTCCGCACGCTCTACTTCCTGCCGCACCTGACGAGCGCGCTGGTGATCGCCCTGCTGTGGAAGCTGATGTATGACCCCACCGAGAACGGCATGCTGAACCAGGTGCTGCTCTTCTTCGGCGCGAGCCGGCAGACGTGGCTGCAGGACCCGGCGCTGGCGATGGTGTGCTGCATCCTGCCCGGCGTGTGGGCGGGCGCGGGCATGGCGAGCCTCATCTATGTGGCGGCGCTGCAGTCACTGCCGCCGGACTATTACGAGGCCGCCGCCATCGATGGCGCGGGCATCCTGAGCCGCTTCCGGCACATCACGTATCCGCAGCTGTTGCCCTTGATGGTCATCAACTTCGTGGGCGCATTCATCGCGGCTTTCCAAGGCATGGGGAGCATCTTCCTCCTCACCTTCGGCGGTCCCGGCGACGCCACGAACGTGCTGAGCCTGGCGATCTGGAAAGAGGCTTACAACAACTTGCGCTTCAGCACGGCCACGACCATGGCGTGGTTCCTGGGCGTCGCGCTGATCGGGTTCACCTATCTCCAGATCCGCATCCTGCGCAAGGTCGAGTTCCGCCGCGCCAACACGAACTGAGACATCCCTATCGGTGTACGAGGATAAGCCAGTCCTCCTGCGGATCGGAGGGCGGGGTGCCGAGCGCGACGACCGTGCCGCCGGCGACGACTTCGCGGACCGACCCGGGCAGCAGGGAGCCGCCCGAACGCGGGTTGAACCAGTTCACGGTGAAGGGTCCGATGGCCTCACGCAGATCGAGTTCGGCGCTGCCGCCCTCGGGCAGGTAGATCAGATAAACCTCGCCGCGCTTGGCGAAGCAGTACCGGCTGTTGTCGCTTGGCGGGTTTCCGATCAGCGCGTCCGCGCTGTGCATCTCCCAGAAAGGTATTTTGTGTTCGCGGAAGAACCCTAGCGCGATGCGGCAGTAGTCCCAGCTCCGGTCGCGGCTGCGCCAGTCCTCGCACAGCAGATCATTCTGAGGCAGCGTGTAGCCGAAGTAGTACTCGACCCCCGCGCCTCCCGCCATCAGCGTGCCCCAGAGGCAGCGTTTGCGGATGTCGTGCAGGGTGTAGGGCTTACCGCCCTTTTCCTGTGCCTGGCCATCGAAGCCCGCGTAGCCGGGATCGGGAGGCACGCCCAGCCCCGCCGGGTTCTGCTCGTCGTTGGCCACGACCCAGGGCCTTACGGTCTCCTCCGAGGCGGTCACCCATTTCAACACCTGCCGGTGCGCGGCATCCCATCTGTTCTGCAGCGAGGCGCCCGTCAGGAGCGACGCATCGCCCAGCAGCGGCGCATACACTCGCTCCTGCTCGTTCGGGTAGGTGTGGAGCACGACCGGGTGGCGGTAAGGATCCTGCTCGTTGAAGAAACGCGCCATGGCGCGCTGCTGCTCGACAGACTGCGAGTTCTCTTCGCCGAGGTTCCAGTTGAGCGCGAGCGCGTGGCCGAAGCGTGCGATCAGCTCGCGGTAATAGAGTTTGCGCGTGACGCCGAGGTCGCCGCCGTCGAGCGCAAACGCCGCGCCAGGGCCATCTCTGTCGTCGTTCTCCGTCTCTTGCGTCTTGAAGTGAAGGTAGAGTCCGTGGGCCGTGGCGTGATCAAAAACGATGCCCCACTGGTCGAGTTTGGAGCAGTCGAAGTGCAGGGGATCGCCGCGCTTCACAAAAGGCCAGACATTGTCGCCGTCGCCGCCGACGTTGTAGGTGAGGAAGGAAAAGGCGTTGCACCCTTTCGACGCGAGGTAATTGAGCGCGCCGATCAAGCCTTTGCCCTTGCCGTCTTTCCAGACCGGGTCGCCCGCGCGCCAGTCCTGCACATGCGCGGCCCACGTCTTGAGCGGCGCTTTTTTGTTGTGGGTTTCAGTGCCGTCGAAATCGGCGTAGGCCAGCAGCGTTTCCGGCGCATCCGCACCGGCCTTGAGGAAGTAGTCGCCGGTCCCTGCGAACTGAAGGTAGCGCTTGCCGAAGTAGCTCAGACGGCCTTTCGCGCGCAGGTCGCTTCCGCTCTTGTCGCTGGCCGCGACATAGAAGGTGCCGCTTCGTCCATGGTAGGGCGGGAGCGCCTCGCCGCCACCGTCGACAGCGACGCGCGGCCCCTTGGTGAAGGCGATCAAGTAACTCCACTCGCCCACCTTGTCGGGGGCGAGATGCGCGCGCCAGGTGTTTCCTGAGTCGGCGGAAGTTTCGGCTGAGTGGCCGTCGGCGGCGAAGTAGCCGGGCACCGCATAGACGGGGGCGCCCGAAGCGTGCTTGAAGGTCACCGTCATGCGGTAGTCGGTGAACGGGTTGGGGTCGGTGTCGGTCTCGACAGCGTAGGGCCCCTGCAGGGTCAGCGTCACCTTGTGCCACTGTTTGAGTTCGCCGCCAAGCGTGACGTCTCCGGGCTCGCCGGCGCAGACGGCAGGAAGGCCGCCCGCCATGAGGCAGCCGGCAAACAGCGTGCTTCCCAGCACTCTGGAGAGACGGAATCCGTTCATCTTGCGCCTCCGTGAGGTCAGGTGTTTACGGGCGACAGGGAGAGCGGGACGTAATCGATCTCCATAAACTTCGCCACTTCGGGAAGCCAGCGTTCGGACACGAATTTGACATGCGCGGGATGCACGTTGTAGAGGTGGTAGGCTTGGCCGTCTGCAAAATCCATCACCAGCCCGTACGTGAAATCGTTCTTGGCGCCGGTCTGCTTCACACACGCAAGGTTCTGGACCCCGGGGATCTCGGCCAGCGCCAGCGCGCTTTTCAAAAAATCCGTTTCAGCCGCAGAGCCGACCGGGTGGTTCAGTTTAAAGAAGACCGTATGCTTGATCATTGGAGTTTCCCTTATAAATCAGGTTCTATCATTAAGGTGGACAGCAGAGAGCGTAGCCCCATTTACCGCCTGCGTCAAGCGGGCAGGTTATCAAGCAGCAATTCTAATTTTGACTAAAAAGCGCCTCACGGCGCCACTACAAACAACGCCCGACATAGGTGAATTCGTTTGTAGTGGGCCCGTGAGGGCCTTCTCATAGTGCGCATGCTGTCAAATTTAGAATTGCAGATTCTCAAGTCCTAATCGTTATCCGTTCTGTTGGTGAGATTACGATTAGGAACGAGGGCTTGCCTTTATTACTTCTGTGCAGCGCAGGGCTAAACATGGCATACTCAAACCCTCAACACGTAAGACCTGCACCCTATGACCTTTACTGAACTTGGCATTCCTCCCGAGCTTGTCGCCGCGCTCACGAAACAGCGGATCGTCGAACCCACCGCGATTCAAGTCGCGGCCTATCCCGTGCTGTCGGAGGGCAAAGACGCCTACCTGAACGCCGAAACCGGCACCGGCAAGACCTTGGCCTACCTGGTGCCGCTCTTCGGCCGCCTCGACGTCAAGCTGGCGGCGACGCAGCTGGTCATCGTGGCCCCCAGCCACGAGCTGGCCATCCAGATCCAGCGCCAGTGCTGCGACCTGGCTCAGAACGCGGGGTGGGCGGTTCGCACGCTGCTGCTGATCGGCGGCACGATGATCGACCGGCAGATCGAAAAACTCAAAGGGAAACCGCAGGTGGTCGTCGGCTCGCCGGGCCGAATCCGCGAGCTGATCGAACGCGGCAAACTGAAAGCCAAAACGGTCAGGATCGTGGTGATCGACGAGGTCGACCGGGTCTTGTCCGAGGAGGGCCAGCCCGCGATCCGCGAGCTGCTTTGCGCCCTGCCGCACGACCGGCAGATGGTTTTCGTTTCGGCCACGGAGCAGCGCGAGAGCGCGGAGGCCGTCGCCGCGATCGCGCCTGCGTGCGTCATGTTGCGCACGGCGGCCACGCCGGTGAATCCGAACATCACCCACCTCTATCTGGTCTGCGAGGAGCGCGACAAGCCGGACGTGCTGCGCAGCCTGTTGCACGCCCTGCGGCCCGCCAGCTCCATGGTCTTTGTCCACCGCACGGAAACGGCGGAGATCGTCGCCTCCAAGCTGGCCCATCACCACGTGCCGGTCGCGCAGCTTCACGCCGCGTTCGACAAATTGGAGCGCAAGCAGGCGATGGAGGACTTCCGCAGCGGACGGGCGACCGTGCTGTTGGCCTCGGACGTCGCCGCCCGGGGCCTCGACTTCCCGGCGGTCACGCACATCTTCAACCTCGACGTGCCCTCGCTCAGCAAGGCCTACCTGCACCGCGTGGGGCGCACCGCCCGCGCGGGCGCCTCCGGCGTGGCGGTCACGCTGGTGACCGAAGCGGAGGCGCAGTTGCCCCGCCGCTACGAGCGCGAGCTGGGCATTGTCATGCGGCAGGTGCGCCTGCGCGAAGGCCGCGTGCTGGAGATCTGACAGGGTTAAGATTACCGCGCGCAATGAACGAGGCGCGCGAACAAGATCAATGGCTAGGCGCGGGCGAAGGCACGGGCGAGCGATTGCCACTGCGCGTTGGTGAGCTGTTCGGCCCGATCGGTGGGCACGATGCCTGCGGCGGCGAAGAGCGCGGCGAGGGCGGCATCATCGCGTCCCAAGGGCTCGGGCGCTTTGCGCAGGGATGCTCCAAGCTGCTTGCGGCGGTGCATGAAGGCATACCGGGTGAGGTCGAAGAACCAGACCCGCTCGCCGGGCGTGAGAGCGCACGGGTGACGGTCTAAACGCACGATCGAGGAGCCGACCTCGGGGCGCGGCCAGAAACAGGAGGCCTTGACAGCTCGGACGAGCGCCACGTCGTGGTCGAGCTGCAGCCAGACTCCGGCCTGTCCGCGCGCGTCGCAGCCGGGATCGGCGGCCAGCCGTTCGGCCACCTCGGTCTGCACCAGCACCGTGATGGACTTGGGCGCGAGCGGGTGCAGGGCGATATTGATGAGGATGCGCGTGCCGACCGAGTAGGGCAGGTTGGAGACGCAGGCGTCGAAGCCCTCGGCCAGCAGCGCGTCGAGCTCCAGCTCCAGCGCGTCGGCCTCAAGCACGCGCAGGTCCGTCGGATTGCCGAGCGCCTCGGCGAGACGCGAGGCGAGGCGCGAATCCTTCTCCACCGCGGTGACGCGTGCGCCGCATGCGAGCAGGGCTTCGGTGAGCACGCCAAGGCCTGGGCCGATCTCCAGCACGTTATATCCGGCCTTGACACCGGCGCCCGCGATGATCGCGTCGAGGATGTTACGGTCGATGAGGAAATTCTGGCCCAGCGTCCGGTTCGGATGGAACCCGTTCTCGATGCACCAGGCTTTGACATGCGAAGGCGACGTGAGGTTCACGGCTCACGCTCACTTCGTGGTGGGCAGTTCGAAAATCTTGATGTAGGCCTCGCTGCGGAGCCGGTCGGTCCAGTCCTTGTAAAGCTTCTCGGCCTGGCGCATGCGCAGATGACTCTCGACATAAGGGGCGGCCTCTTCGAAGGTCAATGCGCGGGCATCCTGCTGCTCGTCTTTGCGGACGATGTAGCCGTAACCGTCGATGACCACCATCGGCGCGGTTTCGCCGGGCTTGAGCTTGGTGAGTTCAGCAACAATCTCTTTGCGGAAAACATCGTCGGGATTGACCTTGCCCCAGGAGCCGCCGTTGGCCGCCTTGGCGTCTTTGGAGTAAGTCTTTGCCAGCGAAGCGAAGGTGGTTCCGGCCTTCAGCGCTTCGACGATCTTGGTATTGCGGGCCTCGACGGTTTCGTCCCCCGGCTTCTCGGGCGGATCGAGGATGATCATGCTGACGGCCGTGGCGGTCTCGGTCTGATACCGGCCCTTGTTGGCCTCGTACTCGGCCCGCACCTCGGTCGGCGTGGGCGCGACGCGCTTCTCGACCTGCTGATACCGCATGGCGGTGATCGTGAGATCCTCCTCGATATTCTTTTTCCACTCTTCGAAGGTGATTTTGCGTTCGGCGAGGAGGTTGTGAAGCTTGGTCTGGTCGCCGTCGAAATTGTTGGCGACGATCTCGCGGATGCGGTTATCGACGGCCCAGGACTGGAGCTGCATCTTCGATTTCTGCGCCGCGGCAAGGATCAGCTTGCGGTCGATCAGGGCGTTGAGCGTGGCGGTGTAGAGTTCGCGCAGCCGCTTCTCGCGCAGCTCGGGCGAGCTGTCGGCCCACGGGCTGCGGCGGACCTCGCTCATGACATCGGCGATGGTGATCATCTCGGTGTTGACGTAGGCGGCGACGCCGTCGATCAGCATTGCAGGAGACTTTTTTTCGAGTGCTAATTCCGCCCGGCTTACAGAGGCCGCAAGCAAGAGGACCATAGAAATCCAAGGTGTCATTTTCATCGTCTCTTCCTTTCGCATGGTCAAAAAAACCTAAGCTTCCATGACCAAAGGAATCAGTTTATCGCACACACGGGCAGATTACCACGGAAAACAGGAAGAAGTGACGGTTCCCGCATAGCCAATGCGCACGAATTGGGCTATAGTAATGGGAACGAAAGGAAGACCGATATGTCTCGCACGTTGGCTGTACTGCTGATCGCCCTCCCCTGTTTGGGCTCCACGCTGTTTTCATTCGCGGCGGAGCCGACCGAACCTCCGAAGTGTGACCCGTCGGGGGTCTGCACCGATGGCACCAACCAAACCGTCGCGACTGGCGGCAAGTTCCTCTGGGCGAATTCCCGCCTCTACACCGACGCGCCGCCGCCGGAGATGCGGAAATGGCTCACCGACAAGCCTGAAATGGAGGGCAAGTTCCTGGTCATCGAGTTCTGGCGGACCTGGTGCGGCGCGTGCAAGAAGATGACGCCGCTGATGAACGCTCTGCATAAAAAATACGGATCGGAACTGGTCGTGATCGGCATCACCGGCGAAACGGAAGAGGCGGTCAAAGCTTATGCCGGTCCCAAGAAAGAGTACTTCCTGGCTCTTGATCAAGCGCAGCCCGTCAAGAGCAAGGCTGAGCCCGCAGCCCCGCAACCGGCGACCAAGACGGACTCCGCTTCTGGATCGGCCTTGCCTGACCAAGCGGCGAGCCCGACTGCTGACCGCCCGGGACAGGGCCTGTATGAAGCCTCGCTCGATGTCTGGGGCTGGCCGCACGTCATCATCCTCGAACCCCAGTACCGCACCGTCGTCTGGGAGGGCTTTCCGGGGCTCAAAGGCTTTGAGCTGACCGAAGCCAAGGTCGCCAAGATCCTCGCCATCGGCCGCGCGATGAAAGAAGAGGCGGCGAAGAAGTAGGCGAGCCGCTATTTTGCGCTTTGCCGCATCCGCAGTTCCCTCTGTTACAGCCTGCCGCGTTTTGATATCGTTTTCCATCATGTCGGACCTTCATATCACGTCGCTCGCGAACCCGAAAGTCAAGCACGCGGTCAAGCTGCGCCAGCGGTCGCACCGTGACGAGGCGGGCCAGATGCTGGTCGAGGGCTACCGCGAGTGCAAGCGCGCGCTGGACAACGGGTATCGGCCGCAGATGCTCTTCTACTGCGAGGCGCTGTACCTGAAGAATCTGAACGAGCCCGCGATCGTGGAGCGCTGCCGCGGGCTGGGCGCCGAAATGTTTCCCTGTTCCGCGCCGGTCTTCGAGAAGCTGGCCTACCGCGAACGGCCCGAGGGCCTGCTGATTGTGGGGCCGCAGCTGTCGCTCAAACTGGCCGACCTGAAGCTGCCCGAACACGCGCTGGTGGTGGTGGCCGAGGCGATCGAAAAGCCGGGCAATCTCGGCACCATCCTGCGCTCCGCCGACGCGGCGGGCGTGCATGCGGTGATCGTCTGCGACCGCTGCACCGACATCCACAACCCCAACGTGGTGCGCGCCTCGACGGGCACGCTCTTCTCCGTGCCGGTGGTGGAGGCCGAAAGCGACGAGGCCCTCGCCTTCCTGCGCGGGCGCGGCTTTTGCGTTCTGGCCACCACGCCGCATGCCGAGAGCCTCCATTGCGCTGTGCCGCTCACGGGGAATGTGGCGATCGCCGTGGGCACCGAGCAGTACGGGCTGACTGAAAAATGGATGCGTGCGGCGGACCTGCGCGTGCGCATCCCGATGTTCGGTCTGGCGGACTCCCTCAACGTCGCCTCAGCCACCACGATCCTGCTTTTCGAGGCGGTGCGGCAGCGCGTCGCGGCCGGACAACTGACCGTCCCTCCGCCTGAGGCGTGGCATGGGGAAGAGACGTTCGACGCGTGAAGGCCCCTCCCCGTTTTGCCTTTTGACTCTTGAATGGAACTGACCGACTGAGAGGTGGCATGGGCGTCTCGCCCATGAAGACCACGGGCAAAACGCCCGTGCCACAACAAAAGAAAAGGAGCACACATGAACACGACACGTAAGAATACCGGGCTGTTTTTGATCACGGGACTGTTGCTGGCATCCTCTTTGTTCGCGCAGGGGGCACGCAAACAACCGATGGGACAGAGCAATCAGCAGTACTGGCTCAAGTTCGAGAAGGAGCTGGGCTTGCAGACCCGCTATTCCGTCGACATGGAGATTCAGACAATGGGCATGAACATGCCGAGCAAGGTCTACCGGCTGGACACCAAGACGCGCTCCGAACTGACGATGCCCTTCATGAACATGAAGATGGTCGCTCTGCAACTTCCCGTAAACGGCAAGACGGTGACCTACACGCTCTTCCCCGACAAGAAGAAGTACTGCATCAACCCCGAGGCGGAGGCCGACTCCGGCGACGAAGCCGCGAAGCCCCAGTACAAGCTGGAAGAGCTCGGCACCGAGGTGTTCGAGGGAGCGACGTGCAAAAAACGCCTCATGACTGTGACCCTGAAGGATGGCACAACCAGTCAGATGACGATGCTCTTTTCGCCTGCGCAGAAGAACATGCCGGTCAAGATCGACTCGCAGACCAAGATCGTGACCGAGCCGGGCAAAGAACCGATGCCGGTGACCTCCGTGATCCTTTTCAAGAACTACCAGTTTGCCGCGCCCGACGCCGGCCTGTTCGCGATTCCGAAGGACTATGTCCAGGCGGCGAGCATGTCCGAGATCATGATGAGCGGCGGCATGATGGGCGGGCTCGGCCAACCCCAGCAGGCTCCTGCCGCCGGACAGCCTGCCGCCGTTCAGGAGGCCTTGCAGCGCGCTCAGCAGGAACAGAAGGCCGAGGCCGCCCAGAAGGAAGCCGTGAAAGAGGGCATCGGCCGCGGTTTGCGCAGTCTGCTGGGTCAGTAAGGCCCGCATGTACTCGGCTGTCTTAACCTCCATTCTGCCGGTCTGTCTGCTGGTGATCTTGGGCGCGGCTCTCTGCCGGTCGGGGTTCTTGCCCGATGCGTTCTTCACGCAGATGAACCGGCTGGGCTTCTGGCTGTTGCTGCCGTCGCTCCTGTTCAGCACCATCGCGAAAGCCCCGGCCTCGGCCGGGGCCGCCGGTTTACGTGTGGGGTTGCTGCTCTGCGCCTGCTCGGTCGCGGTGACGCTGATCGGCTGGCTCGTGTCGCGTGCCCTGCGGCTCCCGGGCGAATCGACCCGCGCGCTGATGCAGGCCGCGATGCGGGGCAACCTGGCCTACACCGCGCTGCCAGTGATCATCTACACCTTCGGCGAACACAGCGTGCCGGCCGCGGCCGCCGTTTTCGCGCTGGCGCCGACCATCCCCTTCTACAACCTTTGGGCCGTGCTGATCCTCACGAACACCGGTGAGGGTGGCCAATGTGGCCAGTTGCTGCGCACCTTGGTTGCCGTCCTGCGCAATCCGCTGATCATCGGCTGCGGGCTCGGCCTGCTCCTCATGAAGAGCGGCTGGCACGTGCCCGACGGGCTCTTCAACGCGGTCGAGGCGCTGGGCCGTGCGGCGCTTCCCTGCGCCTTGCTGGCGCTGGGCGCGGTTCTGACGCCCGAAAAGATACGCGCCAGCTTCCACCCGGCTCTAGCCGCAACGGTCTTGAAGCTGGTCGCCATGCCGGTGCTCGGTTATGCCGGGGCGCGTCTGCTGGGTTTCAGCGGCGACACGCTGCTGATCGCCCTGCTGAACCTGGCGAGCCCGTGCGCGGTGACCTCTTACGTGATGGCCGACCAGATGGGCGCCGACAAAGAGCTGGCGGGCTCGGCGATTGTGCTCAGCACGCTCCTCTGCCTGCCGGTCATGACGCTCATCCTGCTGCTGTTCGGCACTCGCGGATAGTGCGGCAAAATAAAAACCGGGGCCGGTTTTACCCGGCCCCGGTGCTGCATGACAGGAGTGGTCTTATATATAGTTTGTTGTGTGGTTAATCGGTTGTTTGCAGGTTTACGAAAACAGTCCCTTCCTTCGTCTTCACTCGCAGGAGCAGGTTCCCTTTTTTCGCTTTCCCCACCGCTTTCTCAAAGTCTTGCACGCTCGTCACCGCGCTACGGTTTACCCCCAGGATCAACATTCCGGGCGTCAGCCCCGCCTCCTCCGCAACGGACCCGGGATCAACCTGTGAGATGATCACGCCCCGGTCGGTTGAAAACCCGAACCTCTGGGCAATCTCCTCGCTCAGCTCCTGAATCTCAAATCCCAGTTTCTCGGTAACAGCCGGCACATCCTTAGCGCCCCCTTCGGCTGCCAAATCATCCGGAAAAGCGGCCACCGAGACGGACACCTTTTTGATCTGCCCATCGCGGAAATAACCCAATTCCGCTTTTTCATTAGGCAAGATCCGTGCCACGTCGTTTCGGAAGGTGGCGTTATCCTTGATTTTCTTTCCGTCAAGCTCGACGAGAATGTCGCCGCTCTTGATGCCGGCCTTCTCTGCGGGACCGTCTTTCTGCACGTCGGCAATCAACACGCCGCCCGCCTCGGACCGCCCAAACTGCTTCGCCATCTCCTCGTTCACTTCTCCGGGGTTTAGGACTACGCCGATGTAACCCCTTGTCACCTTGCCATTTGCGACGAGCTGATCCTTAATGCTCATGGCCTGGTCGATGGGAACGGCGAACCCAATACCCATGTAGCCGCCGTTCTGACTGTAGATCGCGGTGTTGATGCCGATCACTTCGCCGTCAATGTTCAAGAGCGGTCCGCCCGAGTTGCCGGGGTTGATGGCCGCATCGGTTTGTATAAAGTCTTCGTAGTCGGTGATGCCGATATTGCTGCGTCCTTTAGCACTCACCACCCCCACCGTGAGAGTCTCCTTGAGTCCAAAGGGGTTACCGATGGCGATCACCCATTCGCCGATGGCGAGGTTCTCGGGTTTGCCGATCGTCATATAGGGCAGGTTATCCGCCTCGATCTTGACCAGAGCCACTTCGGTCTTGGGGTCGGCGCCGATGCGCTTGGCCTTAAACTCTCTGCCGTCCGCGAGACGGACCGTGATCTTGTCCGCATCGCCCACCACATGGGTGTTCGTCAGGATATAGCCGTCTTTACTGATCAGAAAACCCGAGCCCTGTCCGGTCTGACGGAACATCTGTTGCTGGTGTTTGCGGCCAGGAAGCCTACGGCCGGGCTGCTGCCTGGACGGGCCGTTCGGCACGCCAAACTCCTCTCCAAAGAGGTCGAAAGGGTTGTTAAAGGAGTAGGGCATGTTGCCCATCGGAACCTTCTTCTCCACCTGAATGTTAACGACCGCCGGAGTCGCTTTGGCCGCGACTCCTGAAAAGCCTCTGCGGAAGTCGAACGCCTTGTCTTGCTCCTTTGCGACCGCGGGCAGACCGATCGAGAGCGTCATGACGACGGCAAAGGTCCATGCAATGATTTTACCCGGCTTCATAATGACTCCTCCTTAACGCTTGTGTACGGACGACCGATACACCGGCCTCTGGCCCCAGAAAATAACCAGGCCATAACCTCACCCATTAGACGGCAACCTTTTTGAACCCAACCGCCAACCGAGTGAATGAAGTTATGGCCTTACGGACCTGTTTTGATTCTTCTCTTGCCGCCTCTCGTATTGGCATTTCTATTTTAGCTTAGGGCGTGCCAAAGGCCTTTCCTGCGGCATTTCTGACGTTCTTGCCAATATAATGGCTAAAAAGACTTTGTCTTAGACAAAGGAAACTTTTGCGCGGACAAGTAATAACGAAAAGGCGACAGGTTGTCTATGTGGCTGTGCCAAGTTGACGCGCCTGTTTGTTCAGAGCATCGATCCGGTCTTCCAGTTCGGCCACGCGCGCCTTGAGCTTCTCGACCTGGCGAGGCACGAGCAGCGTCGCGGCGAACTCCCGTCTGGGATAGGCTGGCAGGCCGAGGTAATACTCGCCCTCGGGGACATCTTTGGAGAGACCGCTCTTGGGGCCGACCTGCGCGCGGTCCCCGACGGTGAGATGACCTGAGAGACCTGCCTGCGCCCAGATGATGCAGCCCGACCCGATGCGCGTGCTGCCTGCCACGCCGGCCTGGGCGATGATGCCGCTGTAGTCGCCGACTTGCACGTTGTGGCCGATCTGCACGAGGTTGTCGATCTTGGTGCTGTTGCCGATGCGCGTGCGGCCGAAGCGCGCGCGGTCGATGGTCGCGTTGCACCCCACCTCCACATCGTCACCCAATTCGACAATCCCGAGCTGAGGGATCTTCTCGATCGAGATCGAGCCGTCCGGACGGAAGACCGGATTGTAGCCGTAGCCGTCCCCGCCGATCCGCACGCCCGAGTGAAGGATCACGCGACGCCCGAGTTTACACCCTTCACGGATGGTCACCTGAGGATAGATGTGGCAGGCCTCGCCCAGCTCCACTCGCTGGCCGATGAAAACCTGCGCCTCGATCACCGCGCGGTCGCCGACGACGGCGTGGTCTTCGATCACGGTCCAAGGGCCTACATGCACGTCCTGTCCCAGCCGCACATTCTGTCCGATGACTGCGGTGGGATGGATGCCCGGCGCGCGTTCCACCGGCGGAGGCGCAAACCAGACGGCGGCCTTGCCGAACGCGGCGTTCGGGTCGTCCACGCGAATGATGGCAGGCGCGGAACACGTTCCCTGCCACGTCTGCGGGACCAGCACCGCGCTTGCGCGCGTCGAAACCAGATGTTTCGCGTACTTCGCGTCTTTATAGAACGAGACATCGCCGGCGCGGGCCTCGGTCAGACTCGCGAGGGCGACGATCTCGAGAGACGCGTCGCCGGCGAGTTGACCGTGCAGCCGTTCCGCCAGCTCTTTGACACGCATCGGCATCACTTCTTCTCGGCGGGGGCGGCGGCAGGTGCCGCTTCTTTATCGGCCTTTTCCTTTTCGGCCTTCTCCTTAGCCTCTTTGCGGACCTTGGGGTCCACGCCCATGCGCTTCAGGACCTCGTCGGTCATATCGAGCTTGGGATCGGAATAAGCCAGCGTGGTCGCATCGAGGACGACCGTGAACTTACTCTCCTGCGCATATTTCGAAAGCACGTCGCGGATATCGCCGGTGACTTGACGCAGCAGGCGCGAGTCGAGCTCGCCGAGGTCGCGCTGGAGCTTCTGCATCTCCGTGCGCAGGTCCTTGTCCGCCTCGGCCAGCACGTCGCGGTGCTTCATGGCCTTGTCCTCGGCCTCGGCCCGCGCCTTGTCGTTCAGCGCGGGGTTGCGGGCCTCTTTCACGGCCTTCTCGTAGTCGTCGCGGAGCTGTTCGAACCGGTCGCGCTGTTTGTCGAGCTTGGACTGGAACTCCTTTTCCGTGTCCTGCATCAGCTTGCGGTCACGCTCGCGGCTCGGGTGGAAGCGGACGAGGTCCACCATGTTGACCACCGCGATCTTTTCCTGAGCCGTCACCATCGTAGCGGCCATGAGGGCCGACAAAATCAAACTTGCACATTTCATTTTCATTTTCCTTAATTATTCAAAACCGATCGCGAAGGAGAAGAATTGATCATTCGTGTACTGGTCATCCGAAACCACGGGCTTCGCAACGTCGAACCGGATCGGGAAACCCGGGATATCGATGCGCAGCCCCACGCCGACCGCCAGACACACATCGGAAAGCTGAGGGTCCATCGCGTCTTTGCCCAGCGAACCCACATCCGAGAACGTCGCGAAACGCACAGCCTTGAAGACCGGGATCGAATACTCGGCTGTGGCGAGCGCCAGCGTCTGTCCGCCCATCGGCGCGTGTGAACCGCTGTTGCCCGGGTCACGGAACAACTTGGGTCCGACATCACGGTAATCGACGCCGCGGATCGTACGCGGGCCGCCCAAGAAGAGCTTCTCGTAGATCGGCACTTCGCCGCTGTAGGCATCCACCGTCTCCAGGCGGCCGCGCAGGCTCAGCACATGCTTGTACCACGGCATAGGATACCAGCGGCGGTAATTCGCGCCCAGCTTGTAGAGCTGGTTGTCGCCGATCGCGCCCTCAAAGAGCTCGCCGAACACGGTAGCCTGATAACCCTTGGTCGGAACGAACGCCTGGTCACGCGTGTCGTGTGCCCAGTAGAGCCGGATCACGCTGTTGATCGAGTCGCCGTAGGTGTCGTCCTGATACTTGAAATACTTGTTCGCATCGCCTGTATACGTGTCAGGCGTGGAGTCCGAACCGTCCGCCAGCAACCACTCGTTGTTGTCCACGTTGGACATCTGGACCATCTCGAGGGTGTAGCGCGCGCCGATGCGGCCGACCTTGACCGGGTAGGAGAGGCCTGCCGAAGCGCCGCTGCGGGTCTCGTCGTACTGGTCATACCAGCGCATCCGGCGGTACGCCTCGACCGTCAGCGCCAGCGGGCGGTCCATGAACCAGGGCTCGGTCAAGGAGACCTCGGCCGTCTGACGGCGCGAGCCGGCTTCGATGCCCAACCGCGCCTTCTGTCCGCCACCCGTGAAGTTCGGCCAGTTCATGATGTCGAAGTTGCTCTGCGTGAGCTCCACAAAGCCCACGAGGCTGTCCACGCTGGAGAAGCCCGCGCCGACCATGAAGTTGCCGGTGCGCTGCTCTTCCACGTCGTACACCAGATCGCGCGTGCCCGGCTGGGCCGCCTGCTCGGTGTAGTGACGCACGTTGGCGAAGTAGCCGAGGTTCTTCAGGCGGTTCTCGCTGCGCTCGATGCGCACCTCGTCCATGATCTCGCCGGGGCTGACCATGACTTCGCGGCGGATGACCTTGTCCTTGGTCTTGTTGTTGCCGCGGATCACGATGTTGCGGATGTAGACCAGCTCGCCCTCGCGCACGTCAAAGGTGATGTTCATGCGTCCCGGCTTGCCCGGAACCGTTTCTTTAATGGGCTTCACCAGCGTGTCCACATAGCCGCGCGACCCGTAATAGTCGCGGATGTCTTTGGCCGCGTCGTCGATCGCCTTCTGACCGGCCGTCGCGTCCGCCTTCAGGCGCGCAGAGGCCTTCACCTCTTGTTCCGGGAAGAGCTTGACCCCGCGGATCGCCGTGGACTCGACGGTGTACACGTCGCCTTCGGTGCAGGCGAAGACCACGTCGACCTTCTCTTTGCCGACTTTCTCCATGACAGGCGACTCGACCTTGGCGTCTTGGAAGCCGCGGTTCTTATACACCTCCACCGCCTGCTGGCGGGCGTCTTCCAAATCCTGAGCCGAGACCGGCGTGTCGGTGAACCAGCCGCGCGGGTCGTACCACGGCCGCTGCCCGAAGGAGGAGCGCAGTTCCTCGGCCGGGATCGAGGTGTTGCCGGTGAAGCTGTAGTTGCGGACCTTGGCGCGCTCGCCCTCGGAGACCGTGAAGATGACGGTCGCGGAGCCCGCGCTGCCCTCGATCGGCTGGATCTCGGCGCCGATCTTGACGTTCGGGAAGAACTTCTTCACATAATCGTCGCGGATCTTGCCGGCCTTCGACGACAGGATCGGCTCATCGATGAAATCGCCGTTCTTGAGTTCCGAAAGCTTGCGGATCTTGGTCTCGCTCAGGTAGTCGTTGCCTTTGATCACCAGCGGGCCTTGATAACGGTAGCGGCGTTTGACCACATACACCACGCGGACGCCCACATCCAGCTTCTCGATCTCCACGCCCGCATAGCCGAAGCGCCCGGTGTCGAGCAACGCGCGCACATCCTTCGAGAGCGCCTCCTGCGAGAGTTCCGCGCCGGGCGTCACGCTGCAGAACGACAACACATCCGTGGCATCCGTGCCAAACTGGTCGAGCACGCGGACCTTCACCTCTTTCACCGCCGTGTCCGCACCCATGACCCACCCGGCCGCTAACATCGCAACCACCGCCAACGCACGTATCGATCTACGCATTGTTCCACTCCTGCCTTGTTGTACACGCGAACCAAAACATCCGAACGCGCCGCGAAATCCCTCCGCCGCACGCTCAGTGTTTGAATAAAAAGCACACCCTTGAAAAAAGGTCTTAAAATTAAACCCTATCCTGTGCCGAAACACAAGCCCTTAGTGGGGCATATTCCCGATTCACCGCTGGTAGACGCCCGGATCAAGCGGCAGGAGGCCGAAGTCGGGTTTCCAGTGCGGCGAGGCGCTGTAGAAGCGCATCGCGGTATTGAAGACCAGATCCTCGATCACCGCCTCGCCGTGACCGTCTTCACGCATGAATCCGACCACTTTGACGAGGGAGAGCGGGTCGGAGACGCCCCAGTCGGCCGAACCGTTGACGATGACCCGCTGATGGCCGTACTGCTTGACCATCGCCGAGACACGCTCGGGGTTGAGCTTGGAGTAAGGGTAGACCGTCATGCCCGCATAGCAGCCCGAGTCCAGCGTGTGCTTGATGGTCTCTTCGGTGTTGTGGTCCACGTCGATGCGCTCCACCGTCAGCCCTTCGGCCTTGATGATGTCGAGAATGCGCAGGGTTCCGCGCAGCTTATGAACGTGCGGCAGGTGCAGGATCACCGGCAGCTTGCGCTCCTCGGCGAGCCGCAGTTGGCGGATCATGGCGTGCTCCTCGTTGGGCGTGAGCGCGTTCAGCCCCACCTCGCCGAGCGCCACACAACGGGGATGCTCCAGGTAAGGGATCATCCCGTCGATCACCTCGTCCGCCAGCGCGCGGTCGTCCGCCTCCTTGGGGTTCATCGCGATCGCGCAGAAATGGTCGATGCCGAAACGCGCCGCGCGGACCGTCTCGAATTCAAGGATCAGCCGGAAATAATCGAAGAACGACCCCGCGTAGCGGCGGTTGGAGCCGAGCCAGAAGGAGGGCTCCACGCAGGCACGGATGCCGGCCTGATACATGGCCTGATACTCGTCCGTCGTGCGCGACAGCATGTGGATGTGCGGTTCGATGATCGTCATATTCGCCTCGTAATCTTTCTCCCAATTAAACGCCCCCAGTTAACCACGGGTTCACCCCCCGCGTCAACCGTTCCCTGTTCTCCACCAGCAATTCTCTCGCTTCTCATCCCCCTTGCGCCATGGTATCCTACAAATGACTTCGTCATATGCCCATCCGCTCGGCAACCGCCTTCACAAAAAGGTAAAGAGGAGTTAAATGAGGATGCGATTCATTTCCTTTCTTGTCATGCTGTCGTTTGTCATTCCCTTGGCCACGCGCGGCGCGGCTGAAGCGCCGCAGGCGACCGGGGAGAAAAAAGTGTCGGACGGCTGTGAACACGTCGGCTTCTACCTGCACGGCGGCTGGGTTTTCGATTACCCGCTCGCGCCGCGCACATGGCAGCGGGACGATTTCAAGAACATGTTCGCCTTGCTGGGCAGGATGGGCTTCGACACGGTCATGCTGTGGCCGCTGTTTGAAGCTCTCCCCATGCCGCTGAGCGAGGGCGACGCCGAGCAGCTGCGCGCCTTTCGGCCGACTGTGGATGACGCCCGCGCGGCGGGGCTTCGCGTGTGGATTGCGCAGTGTCCCAACCTGACCACGTCAGCGGAACTCCGCGCGAAACCTTGGCGCGAGCGCAACCCGTATCCGGTCATGCGGACGATCCGCTTCGACAACCCGGCTGAGAAGGACGCCTATTTCGAACACCGCGCGGCGATGATGAAGATCGTCAACAACGCCGACGGGTACGTGACGATCGACGGCGACCCGGGCGGGTATGCCGGCGCGAAGCCGCAGGACTTCGTCGACATCTTTTTGCGCGATGCCGCCACGCTGGCCGCGCACGGCGAACGCCCGGGCAAACAGGAGGTGATCCCGTGGGTGTGGTGCGGCTGGGGCACGAAAGGCGTCTGGCAGGAGCCCATCGAACCGTTTCTGCGCGCTCAGTATGAGCTGTTGTCGAAGCAGCTGCCGGAGTCCTCGGGGCTGCTGCCGGGGCGCAGTCACCGGGAGGGTCATGCCAACGGGCGCATCAATATTAAGCTGATGGAGGAATACCACCTTGAAAAGCGCAGCACCCTGATCATGTACGAGACGGTCGAGTTCGAGCCGACTCCTCCCGCCGCGAAGCTCCAGTTCGACCTCATCCGGACCAACTTGCGCGAAGAGGCCGCGAATCTCGGCCGCCTGCGCGGCGTCATGGCCAATGACCAGCAGCCGGTCATGGCCCTGCCGAACATCTGGTTCTTCGTCCGCTGTGCGCGCGACCCCGCGTACATGGCCAAAAGCGACGCGGAGGTCCTCTATGATCTGGCCGATTTCCTGGGCGGCGACCGCGAGGCGCTGGCAGCGGCGTGGAGCTGCCTGACGCGGAAGTTATCGGAGCTTCCGGCGGATCTGCCCGCGCGGCTGCGTGCGCTCGAGCTGGGGAAGAACGCCGCCTACATTCCCGGCGGGCCTAAGCGCTATCTCGACATTCTTGCCCGGCAGGTCGAGAGCCAGCGCCGGCTGCTCGCAGCGATGACGCTGCCCATGGCGATGGACGCGGAGCGCGCGGCTGCGGTCGCCGAGGGCGTGAAGGCCGTCGTGTCGTGGTGGCAGGTCCACCATTTCGTCTTCGGCAACGACCCCGGCTCCCCGTTCGAGTGGAGTTGCGTGTCCAACCTTCAGCGCGATCCGTTTGCCGCATGGGCGCTTCAGGCCGTTCCGGCCGAGAGCCGCAAGGCTGTTTGCGCCGCCGCCGTGCCGCTGGTGGGTGAGGCGCTGCCCGAGGCCACGGCGAAGAAGATCCTTGCGGAGCTCCTGCAGACGCAGTGACCACCATTCCCGAAACCGCAATCGGTGTGGTGGCCGGGGGTGTGAGTTGAAGTGCGTGGCAGGCGCGAAGCGGCCGGGGGCGCGGACGGCCCCGTCCGCGACTCGAACGGCGGTGCAAGTCAAATGCGCATTCGGACGCAGGCGACGGTCTGTGCCACACGGTGCAAA